>CAZTVP010000030.1:5499-11830 GCA_964616995.1 uncultured Comamonadaceae bacterium | reverse complement strand
AACGGAATACCTATCATAACATTTATAGGAAAGGTTATTCCCAGTGCCATGGGCAGGTACAAACTTGGACTAGCATCTGGAAGTGCATTTTTCATAGCAGCAGGTACGGCTATATAAGAAGCCCCAGCTCCCAAAATGGCGAAAAGCAGCTGATTACCAGCTACATCTGTAATTTGCATAGCTATAAATAAAGCTAGCAAACCATTTACAAAAGGCATCAAAGCGGAAAACAGAAATGGAAACACACCCTTTTTCAGCATGATAGAAAGGTGTTTTCCGCTGGTTAATCCCATATCTAAAAGGAACACAGCTAAAAAGCCTTTGAAAATATCTGTGGTAAACGGTTCTATTCCTGCTGCTTGCTTTTCACTGGCCAAAAATCCTATGAGTAAACTTCCTAGAATGAGTACCACGCTGCCATTGGTAAATGAATGTTTGACCACCCCTTTCATTCCTGATTTTCCCTTTCCTTTTTCTTCTTTTTTGTCTTTGAAATAGGCATTATATAGGAGCATTCCTATGATAATGGCTGGAGCTTCCATGAGCGCCATTACCGCTATCATGTGACCACCGTATATCTCCTGTTCAAAATCTAAAAAAGAACATGCCGTAACGAATGTTACCGCACTCACAGAACCATAAGCTGCAGCTATAGCCGCAGAATTGGCTAAGCTTAGTTTTCTTCTCAGAATAAAAAAAGCATATACCGGAACCGCTAGCGCTAATACTATTCCTAAGAGCAGGCTCATCATTATCTCCATGTTTAATCCACTGTGAGAAAGCTCTTGCCCTCCTTTAAAGCCTATGGAAAGCAGTAAATAGATGGAAATAAACTTACTGGAAGTATCAGGTATTCGGAGGTCGCTTTTTATTTGCACCGCTATGATACCTAGAATAAAAAAGAGTAAAGCCGGATTGGTAAGATTGTCTAAAAGGCCCTGAAGGTTCATTATGCCGTTATTTGAATGAAGAAACTGTTAGTTCCGATTCATCCTATTTCCTGCGCAAAAGTCTATGATTAAGTCATAAACTCATATTTATATATTAAATAGAAGAGATATACGAATTGTTATAGGTAACTAATCTAAATACCCTTCATTAAACAGAAAATACCCGAAGTTAAAGACTATGCTCCAGGGTGTATTCTTCCTGTCGTAATAGTTAAAACTAAGGCTCAAAGGCCCGATGGGACTGTGGTACACGACACTAGCCGAACCTACGTAAAACAGTTCAGATGTAGGTTCAAAGTTAGATTCATCATCCAGCGTAGGAAATATCCTTTCCCACGGTCTATAGACATGATTCTCAGCACGGAGCTGCAGCCTTTCCGCAGGATTAAATACAGTTATGAAACCTGCTGCGGAGTAAAAATTACTTCTATATCTGTCTATAAAAAACGACTTACTCTCTGGAATAGGCTCGAATGCCAGTGAGCGGATTAATGTGGCTCTGTAATTATTAAACCTTGGCTGATTAGCCGCCCATCCTGTTTCTACGTGAAATCCTAAACTGTAGCGTTTTTTATGATGAAAGAAATTCCTGTACTGCCCTTTAAAAACCATCCAGCTATGGTTGGCATTGGTAGTATCTTTTACCTCAGAAGTACTTCCTGGAATGGTCATTTCTTCTCCATTCAAGTAGTTAGCGCTTAGTTGTAAAAAAGTTCCTCTATCTGCAAACTGCTTACGGTTCAGGGTGCTTCTCTTCAGGTTTCCGCATAGGACTAAAGTCTCAAATCTAGTTTGGTCTGCTGTGTCAGCATTGGAGAAATCTCCGGTTTGGTAATAATCATCCTCCAGCTGAGCGTACTTAGAACCTATTTCTATTTTGCCTCTATTTGCCAGCGGAAGAGAGAATTCAGTTTTTAAAAACTGCTCATTTTTAATAATGAAAGATGGCTTTACTTGTTCTAAAAAGGTAGCAAAGCTGTTAAAGTAATCCCACGAATTATAGGTGTACGAAGCCTCGAATAAGACGGGGTTCTTGAAATTCAAGTCTAGTTTTACACCTGCTTTAGTAGAACTATAAAACTTACCGAAGTAAGTGTTCCCGAAGAGCGTTAGATTATTCCTTCCTGTCAAGTGATACTTGGCTTGGATAAATCCCATATTCAATGGTCGAGAAGAGAAATTCCCTCCAAAGCCTATTTCCATCTTCTTGTCTTTCTTCACGTGAACGGTGGCAACATACTTCTTATCCAGTGGGTCTAACTCCAGTGTTGGGTAAGCATACCGCACTTTCTGGTCTGCGAATAATCTAAAAAACCTCTTCTGAAGCTGCTGCAGTGTTACATCAGACTGACGCTGTAGAATGTTTTTCTTCACACTCTTAGCTTCCACTTCTGATAGACCTTCTACCTTAATGTCTTTAATGATTATTGGGCTTAATGAGGACTTGAACCTTTCTCTTCTTTCATTTAGCTCATGCTTGGATACTCGGTTAGTGACCATAGCTGTAATAGAATCCATCTTGGCCTTGGTATCTTTATAACCACTTTTTAAAGCTGCGCCCACAAGCTCGAAATCAAATGTGCTAATAGTAGTAGAAGGATTGATGGTAATCATGTTTTCACATACCTTTTCGTAACTGGTTTGGTACTGAATCATGTTGATCAGCTGACTAAACAAGTCATTTTCCTTAGGTGGAATGTAATCTTGACTTACGTTACATCCCAGAATTACGTCAGGATTGAACTCTTCTTTGAGTACATCAGCTGGATAGTTATTGTACAATCCACCATCAAACAGCAGTTTACCATCTAACCTCAGCGGCTCCAGATAAAAAGGAAAAGTTCCTGATGCTCTAGCTGCGGAATTCAGTTCACCAGATTTGAGCACAACGGACTCATTGGCTTCTATATCTGACGCTACTGCTCTGTATGGAATAAAGAGATTATTAAAGTCATAACCAGCAGCAGCACTAGCCGCCCCGAAGAACTCTGCAAATTTGTAGTCCATATAAACAGGGTCCACCAAGTGCGTAGGAAGTGTAGAAGTAACTATAGCTTCTGGGTCGAACTTAATATTGATTAAACTAGCATCTGGTTCATCTTCTCTGAGGTAAAAACTTAGCGAATCTGGCAGCTCGCCTTTACTCATGACTATAAACTCTGGACTTAGGATGAGTTTTTCTAGCTCCTCTATGCTATAACCTGCAGCATAAAAAGCTCCTATGATAGCTCCCATACTAGAACCCGTGATGTAATCTATGGGAATAGCATTTTCTTCCAGCGCTTTTAGAAATCCTAAATGTGCTACTGCCGTGGCTCCTCCACCGCTTAACACTACACCAACAGTTTGTCGTTTCTCCTCTTCTTGAGCATCAGCATTTATAGAAATACCCAAGCACATAAAGAGCACTACGAATAATCTCAGAACATAAAGTGAATTAAATAACCTTATCGATTTGGTATGTATTTCGGCCTGGTTCATTTCTGGAAATCAGCTCTGCTAGAAACCCTGCCAAAAATAACTGAGTTCCTATTACCATAGCGGTAAGACTGATATAAAACGCACTAATATCTGCTATATTCTTAGCTGGCAATTCGTTTATGATGTGATAGATTTTATTTCCTCCTATGTAAGCGAATCCCATGAAACCTATAATAAACATCAGTGAACCCCACGTACCGAACAGGTGCATTGGCCGCTTCCCGAATCTAGAAATGAAACTTATAGTTAGTAAATCAAGGAAACCACGTGTAAAACGCTCCATCCCAAATTTAGTGCTGCCGTATTTTCTAGCTTGGTGCGCTACTACCTTCTCTCCTATTTTTTTAAATCCGCTCTGCTTGGCCATTACAGGAATATAGCGGTGCATTTCTCCATGCACTTCTACTGACTTTACCACAGGATTTTTGTAGGCTTTCAGTCCACAGTTAAAATCGTGCAGGTAAATACCACTCATTCTACGCGTAGCCCAGTTGTATAGCTTGGTAGGAATGGTTTTAGAAATAGGGTCGTGTCTTTTTTTCTTCCAGCCGCTCACTAAGTCTAAGCCATCATTTACTATCATGGAATACATCTCTGGAAGTTCCTCAGGACTGTCTTGTAAATCGGCATCCATGGTAAATACTACCTTTCCCTCAGCGTGTTTAAACCCTTCGTTTAAGGCAGCTGACTTGCCATAATTCTTAGTGAATTTTACAGCTTTCACTTGAGTATTAGCTTCAGCTAACTTTTCTATCTCCAGCCAGGAGTTATCAGAGCTTCCATCATCTACGAAGATGACTTCATACGCCCATCGTTCGCCATCTGCTACTTTTTTAATCCAGCTGTACAGCTCACTCAGAGACTCTTCTTCATTAAATAATGGTATGACTATGCTTACATCCACAGTTACTACCGCAGGGTTTTAACTGCGCAAAACAAAAATAATCTTTCACAAAAGAAAAAATGTATCTCCGATGCTTTGTTTGAATAGAAAGAACTTAATAACTTCGCAGCGGCAAGTCTCATACGACCAGCTCCTATTGAACTCCCCCAGGGCAGGAATGCAGCAAGGGTAGGTGGTTGTAGCGGTGCGATATGAGTAGCTTGCCATTTTTTGTGCCTTGGATTTTAGAATCCTGTCCGGTTTTAAGTAGAGTCAACTCTTAAAATCCATCCTCCTTTCCTTTCTCTAGAGTTTTTCTTAATTTCGAGAAAACCTGACTATTCAAAAGAGTTGAGAGCTACTTTCCCAAATACAATGCACTTAGTATTAACAATATCACTCTATTTTTCATCTCTTTTATGTATCACGAAATCAAGTGTCTTCTCTCATGCAGTAGCTTTCGAAGTTTTTGCCGCCAATCCACCGCTAATGAAAGATGCTAAGTTTGTTAAGTACCTTCAGTCCAAGACAGACCCCATGCCAGATTATATGATAAATCTGCTGTACTTGTTAAAGGATGAAGAAAGCTTCCGTACAGAGCTAGAAAGTCAAATGGCAACACTAAACACCATTAAGTACGAAACTCAAGATGAGTTACTCTTGGCCTATGCTTCAGTGGGAAATGATGAAGAAGTGCTAAATCTGCTAGATGAAAGAAACTCTACCGCAGGTGACATTTATTTGACAGAGTATTATCTAACAGAAGATAATACGAGCATGGTAAACCATTACCTAAGCCGTTTAGAAGATAAGACTTTCGTTAAAGACCCGGTAAGTACCACAGAAGTAGAGCAGTTTGGAAGATGGGTAGAGTTGTATGAATCTATAGTAGATTCTAATCGAGATTGGACCGAAGTCACTTCTACTGAAAGACAACTTTTAGATGAATTAGCCTACCAGTATTTCTACACTACAGCAGGAAAAAACGCCATGGCTGTACTAGAAGAAATAACAGATCAGAGTTACTTCATTCCTCCCTTCTACGGTAATTCTGAAGGTTTCTCCTTTAGAAGTTCAGTGAATAGCGAGAATGCTTCACTTGTTCCAGCCGGAGAAAGGAAGCGCGTAGAAGTTTTCCCTAACCCAGCATCTTATTTAGTAAACATAGAATTAGATTACACAGAGAGTCTAAAAACCCCTTCTAAACTTCTAATTAAGGATGCACTTGGTAGGTTAGTTCATAGTGAGTTGGTAATTAATACCAAACAAATCTTCTCCCTCAACTCCAGTTCATGGTCGAGCGGAACCTATTATTACGAGTTAAGAAATAATCAAGAATTAATTAATTCAGGTAAAATTGAAATTGGGCACTAGTCATATAATAAAAGCAACTCTATTGGGCTGTTTTTTTCTACTCTTCTATAAAACGAACTTTAGTCAATCGAGATTTAATGTAAGAGATTCTTCTGCTTTTTCAGCAGCATTATACATAGGCGTCTATGAGACAGAAGAAGGATATAGAGTAGTAGGAAATGGGATTTTACCCACTGATTCAGGTTTTTACTCACAAGTGACTAACATAGGATATTCACTAGAAGGGGTTATAGATGAGGTTAAGAATTATGCAAAAGAAGTAGGGATATATTTTTTAAATGATGAACCCGCTCTAAAATACTTAAATGTAATTAATAAGTACAGTGTAATGGGGTCTACTTACGGGGTTTCTACGGATTCTGAAGTTGGCTTTTTAATGAATTTTGACGAGAGTGGAGATACAATATCTACAATAGAATTTACTTCTCCTTACATGGAAGAGTTCGAATTGGAATTTGATTTTAATCGCCCTCAGAGTATAATAGCTTCCACCAATTCAGACAATTCATTCTTTATTTCATCTAACATTTTTCGACCTCAAGGAACATTTACCGACTGCCACATTCAGCGCATGACACCAGAAGGAGAAACCCTATGGCACTATGTGTATGCCACTAATGCTAATCCAGACGCCTGTTATGCT
>CAZTVP010000030.1:4990-5489 GCA_964616995.1 uncultured Comamonadaceae bacterium | reverse complement strand
CCCCCCCCCCCCCCCCCCCCCCGCCCCCCCCGCTGGGCTGCAGTTTTAGATAATAATGAAGGAACAAGATTAATTGAATTGGACTCACTTGGAAATGAAGTGAGTATTCATATCTCTGAAGTTCTTCAAGCATTTAAAGCCATGGAATACACTTCTGATTCAAATCTAATTGTAACTTCCTTAATTCAAGGAGAAGAAATGGGATGGCGTCCAAGAATTTCTAAAATTACTCTCCAAGGAGAGATGATTTGGTCGGAAATTTTTGGAACAAATTCACCACAGACTTTTATAGACCAAGAATTCACGAAACTAGTCCATACTAATGATGATAAATATGTAGCTGGTGGAGTTCACTATGAGTATGTAGAAATCCCTACAGATACCAGTGGTACATACAATACTAACGGCTGGCTAGTAAAAATAGATGATGATGGAGTAGTAGAGTGGGAGCGCAAGTATCATTTTATAGATTCACCAGAAGATAAACACACCTTAAATG
>CAZTVP010000030.1:0-4980 GCA_964616995.1 uncultured Comamonadaceae bacterium | reverse complement strand
GAGATGAAGATCCTGCACAAGAGTTCACAACCGGCCCACCCCAGCAAGGCTGGCTCGTAAAAGTAGATGAATACGGCTGCCTAGTAGAGGGCTGCCAGCTAGCAGACAACATAAATGTTCTAGAACAAAACCAAGAAAAAGAATACTTCAAAGCCGGCCCAATTCCAGCAGGACAGTTTTTAAATATCTATCAAAACCATAACGCCCCAAGCGGAGCAGTTTATCAATTCATAGATATGAACGGCAGAGTGCTAGAAGAATTCCCAAGTATGTCAAAGGGAACTACGTTAATGTTGGATGTTTCTAAACACGCTTCAGGAAATTATGTTTTGGTTTTAATGGATGGAGGTAATGTATTGCACCGCCAGAAAATTGTTAAACAATAAAATGATTGGCATTTGATATACTTATGTGTGTGCTCAAAAGTGTGTAGCGTAAAGCGGATGAACTGTTTGAGCTCAGCTGTCATGTTTTTCGCAGAAAAATGTGGTAACAGCGTTTGCGAGTTTTTTATCCGTAGCGGAACATTTTTGCAAAGCACACTAGTAAGTATGTCACACGCCTTGACCTTTTGGTTCGTTTTGTGTCAAGACAAAATGAACAAAACGAAATGCTACAACACTTAACCTCAATATAATCAGCTTTTCACATCATCATAATCTTACTAAACGAAGCGCAGCATAATCAAACTGCCAGCACATTTCCAAATTGCCACATTAACCAATTAGCACATTGACACATCAACCCATTGACCTTTTAAACCACCCCATTGCACAGCAGAAGAATATAAAAATGCATAAACCGATTCATAGCGCTCGGAGATTCTGTAAATTGCTCCGCAGAAAAATCTGAATTTGACCAGAGTTTTAATCACAGGAGGCTCCTCAGGAATAGGTAAAGCTACATGCTTAGCACTTCATGCTTCGGGTTATGAAGTCGTAGGCACTTCCAGAAAACCAGAAGAGCATGAGACTCCTTTCCAGTTGATTTCTTTAGACGTTACCTCAGAAGAGTCCATACTAGCCGCGGTAAGGTGGATTTCTGAGAAATGGGGTGGATTAGACGTACTGATAAATAACGCAGGCATAGGATTTACTGGGCCGCTGGCTTATGCCAAGCCTGAACACATTAGAAAAGCCTGGGAAATAAACGTGTATGGAGCCATGCGCGTTACTCAGCTCTTTTTACCGCTCTTAAAGAAAAGCTCAGCACCTAAAATCTTAAACATAGGCTCTATAGGTGGAAAAATGGGATTGCCATACAGAGGATGGTACAGTGCGGCCAAAGGGTCACTAGAAGTGCTGGGAGAATCATTGGCTATGGAACTTAAACCACTGGGGATTCAAGTTTGCACATTGCTCCCTGGAGATGTAAAAACACCCATAGGAGAATCCAGATTAGACCCAGCTGCTGAAGAGCTTCATGAGTACAAAGAAGGATACCTTAAGATGAAGGAAATCCTAGACAAGGAAATGGCCAATGCCATGTCTCCTGAACTGGTAGCCAAGAAAATAGAGAAACTGCTCCGCAGAAAAAAACTACCACTGAAGAAAGCCATAGGTAGTACACTGCATAAATTCGTTCCTATCATTAAGAATTTGACCTCGCAGCGGTTTTTCCAATGGTTAATTTTACGCCACTATAAATAACAGAAATGAAAAAAATCCTAGTAGCCAATAGAGGAGAAATAGCGCTTAGAGTAATGAAAACCTGCCGTGAAATGGGAATTCAAACCGTGGCGGTTTACAGTGAGGCTGACAGGAATGCCCCTTTCGTAAAATATGCCGACCAAGCCTTTTTGCTCGGCCCTCCACCTTCTTCAGAGTCATATCTACGCATGGATAAAATCCTGGAAATCTGTAAAGAAAATCAGGTAGATGGAATTCATCCTGGATATGGATTTCTGAGCGAAAATGCAGAATTTGCGGAGCTAGTAGAAAAAAACAACATCACATTTATAGGTCCTAAAAGCCACGCCATTACCGTAATGGGAAGCAAGCTAGCAGCCAAAGCTGCAGTAAAAGAATTCAATATTCCCATGGTTCCTGGAACTGATGAAGCGGTAGAAGACCCTAAGGAAGCACTTAAAGTAGCCGAAGAAGTAGGCTTTCCGCTCCTTATAAAAGCCAGTGCCGGTGGAGGTGGAAAAGGAATGAGAGTGGTAAACGAGGCTTCAGAACTAGAAGAGCAGATGGACAGAGCCATTAGTGAGGCGGTTTCTTCCTTCGGAGATGGTTCGGTATTTATAGAACGCTATGTAACCAAGCCAAGGCACATAGAAATTCAAGTGCTAGCAGACACTCATGGAAATGTAGTTCACCTCTTTGAAAGAGAATGCAGTATTCAGCGTAGGCATCAGAAAGTAGTAGAAGAAGCACCATCTGCTGTGCTTACTTCAGAGCTTAGACATGCTATGGGAGAAAGTGCTAAAGATGTAGCCAGAGCTTGTGACTATGTAGGTGCTGGAACAGTAGAATTCTTGTTGGATGAAAACTTGAACTATTACTTCCTAGAAATGAACACCAGGCTCCAAGTAGAGCATCCAGTAACTGAGATGATAACTGGTGTGGACTTGGTGAGAGAACAAATAGAAATAGCCAGAGGAAAAAAGTTGAGCTTCACTCAAGAAGACCTTAAAATTCAAGGACATGCCATAGAGGTAAGAGTTTATGCGGAAGACCCGCTGAATAATTTCTTGCCAGACATAGGAAAGCTGAAGACTTACGTAAGACCTCAGGGAGCTGGAATCAGAGTAGATGACGGTTTCGAAGAAGGAATGAATATTCCTATTTACTACGACCCTATGATTTCTAAGCTCATCACTCATGCGCCAGATAGAGAGTCATGCGTTAACAGAATGACCCGAGCTATTAACGAGTACGAAATAGACGGAATCAGCACCACGCTGGACTTTTGTAAGTACGCTATAAATCATGAAGCATTTGTTTCTGGAGACTTCGATACGCATTTTGTAAAGAATCATTTCACACCTGAAAAGCTGAAGAACAGCTCGAATGAACTGAAAAAGAAAGCAGCTATTTTCATGGGATTCTATTCTGCTAATCACAAAGAAACCGTGGCTATAGACGATTCAGAAGCTCAGCAGATTTCTCCTTGGGTGCTGAATAGAAAAAGGCTTTAACTCGAATTATCCGTACCTTTAACAGGAACTACAATTTTTTGGTATAAAATTGGTTATGTCTCAGGTATGACTTTAGCAAATAACATAGTAAAATCACTACTTCTTCTACCCTTCCTGCTCGTGGGACTAAGCACTAATGCCCAAGACTATGATGACGATGGAGTCTGGGTAGGTTATCAAGTAGAAAATGGAGACACTATTCTAGTAGCCGTCACTCCTGAAGCAAGCATCATAGCTTATTCAGATGCCAACTACAGAAGAAGCGACAAATACAGAATAGCCATGAGAAGAGTAAAAAAAGTATATCCTTACGCTATGCTCGCCTCAGAAATGTATGAAGACTACATGGCCAAGATAGATGAGTTCGAAACCAAGAGAGAAAAAAGAAAATACCTGAAAGCGGAGGAAAAAGCCCTAAAAGCTAAATTCGAAGGGAAGATTAGAGACATTACCGTAAAAGAAGGAATTATCCTAGTAAAGCTTATAGACAGACAAACAGACCATACCAGTTATGAAGTCCTCAAAGAAATCAGAGGAGGAGGAAGCGCTTTCTTATGGCAGGGAATAGCCAGAATATTCGACTCTAGTCTTAAGCACCAGTACGACCCTCATGGAGATGACTGGATGATAGAAGATATAGTTCAGCGTATCCGAAGTGGTGAGATAGCCATAGATGAGTTGACTATGAACTAGCCTATTTCTAACCGCTGTTTCTTCAGAAATTCTCCTATGAGTTTTCTCACTTGTGAAGCATTTCCGCTAAAGTTATTCACGGTTACGTAGAACGGAAACTTCTCTCCTTTTACTAGCAAGTATCCTCCATAAGCTCTCACTCTACCTATGTATCCGCTTTTAGCCTGAACCTGCCCTTCATAAGCTCCGCCCCACATGCTTTTTACGCTAGTAGATTTAGAGGCCTCATTCATCATTTTATTCACCTGTTCATCTCCTTTTACGCGGTGCAATACCTCCGTCATAAACCCAGCAGTTAAATTGTTCTTTCTGGAGAGTCCGCTACCATCTGCCAAGTAAATTCCTGTAACGTCTATTCCTTTCTCAGACCAGTAATTCTTTATGGCCTTGCTTCCTCCTTCGAATGAAGCGTCATTGGCTAATTTCTTTCCTAAATGCTTGAAAATGACATCTGCATAGGTGTTCACACTTTTCTTATTTAACACCTTTAGTATTTCTATGAGCGCAGGAGATTTCGTTCTTACCAGCTCTTTAGAGTTCATGAAAAGTGGGCCTTTCTTCTCTGCTTCAGTCACTGTTATTTCAGCCTCTTTTAAGCGGTGCAAAAACTGCGTTTTCAAGAACTCAGCTACGTTAGGAATGGCTCCTCTTACCTTAAAATCTATCTTGTTAGGAGGAAGTTCTCCTTTCAGAAAAATCTGATTGGCTCCTTCTAACGTGTAAATAATCACATTATCACCAGATACATTTCCGCCTTTCACCTGATTGATGATTTCTATTCCCTCTGGAAGTTTGGGCTCGGTTTTAGTCACTTCTGTGAGTACTCCTTTCCCTTTGGTATTGAAGTAAACCGTGTACTCATTATCCATAAAACTAATCCCTGGTGCTCCTGCCCCATAATAATTTCCTATATCATCTAATGCAGAAGAACCCGCATTTCTATCTCCAGAAAAAACAGTTTCATCCACTAAGATTCTTCCATCTACTTCTGTAATTCCTTCAGCCTTTAAAACTTCTACCCAATCTCCTAGAATATCTCCATAGTGAAGTTTAAAATCCTCTGCTCCTAGCGTAGGGTCTCCACCACTTTTAATAATGATGTTTCCTATGAGTTTACCTTGCACTACTGTTCCTTGAATAGTAAG
>CAZTVP010000029.1:0-11865 GCA_964616995.1 uncultured Comamonadaceae bacterium | reverse complement strand
AAGCCGTAACAGAAGAAACGGGAGCTTTTAATCTGGCACTGAAGTCGTATGAAATCCAGAACGGAACGCTGAATTATCTGGACAATACCACTGGAATGCTCATTTACATGGAAGAGCTGAACCACATAGGAACAGGAGATTTTACTTCCAGCATAGTTGACTTAAAAACAGAAACGACAGCTTCCGAATTTGACTTTGTTTTTGATAACATTCCTTATATAAATCAAGTAGCAGCAGACATAGACCTAGGTCTTAAAATAGACTTAGAAAACATGCGTTTTGATATCCAAGGAAATGAAATTTTCCTGAACGATTTAAAACTAGTAGCAGAAGGATTCGTGGAGATGCCGAAGGAAAACATAGATATGGATATTAAATATGCTGCTCCAGAAACGAATATCAAGCAGCTGCTTTCTATGATTCCATCTGAGTTTACAAGTGATTTAGAAGGTGTGAATGCCAAAGGTGAATTAGCACTAGATGGATTCATAACAGGAACAGTCACAGAAACTGAACTGCCCGAAATAGGATTGGATATCAAGGTGAAAGATGGATTTATAAAGTATCCAGACTTGCCGAAAGCCATTGAAGACTTAGCTCTTGCTGCCATGTTTACTATCCCTCAAGGAGATAATCTGGATGAAATGTCGGTGAATATTTCTGAGCTAAAAATGAACATAGCTGGAAACCCGATAGATGCGCGGATGTATTTCACCAAACCATTTACATCTCAATATATAGATGCTGCGATTAACGCGGATTTGGACTTCAATAAACTGAGTCAGGCATTTCCAATGGATGACACCAAGTTGAACGGAAAACTCATGGCTGATGTACTCATGAAGGGTAATGTCATAGACCTAGTGAATAAACAGTTTTCTGCGTTTCAGGCTAACGGTGTAGTGGACGTTGAAGGTATGGAGGTAGATGCATCTGATACCTATAAAATGAAAATAGACCAAGCTCATTTTGATGTAACGCCAGCTAGCATAAAAATGGATTCGTTTAAAGGGTTTATCGGTGAAAGTGACTTCTCAGCAGACGGTCAGTTGGATAACTTCTTGGCATATGCACTGAACGGAGAAAAACTAAAAGGAGCCTTCAATTTTACGAGTAATTATCTGAATATGAATGATTTCATGACATCTGATGAAGTAGCTGATAGCGGTGCAATGGAGGGCGAATCCTCAGAACCCGAAGAATATATAGATGTACCTGAGAATCTAGATTTTGACCTGAATGCCAATATCAAGAAGCTCAATTATGACGGTACAGAAATGACCGATATCATAGGGGAAATAGGCGTAGATGATGGAGTAGCGGCATTAAATGATGTGACGCTTAAGTTTTTACAAGGAACTATTCTGTTAGACGGGAAGTACGAAACCAAAAACCGAGAGAAACCACTCTTAGATGTAGCCTATGACCTTAAGAACTTAGATATCCAAAGCACAGCAGAAAACTTCGAAATCATAGAGCAGTTAGCTCCTATAGCCAAGTACTGCGCTGGAAAGTTTGGTTCTAAAATGCGGTTTACTACAGAATTAGGAAAAGACATGTTTCCACTACTGGAAACATTCAGTGGAAGTGGTAATGTTTCTACCAACTCTGTTCTTATAGAAAAGTTTAAACCTCTAAATGAGATAGCAGAAAAGCTCAGCATAGACAGACTAGCCAAGCAGACCATAGACAATGTGAAAATGAGCTTCTATGCGGAAGATGGGAAAGTAAAAGTTGACCCTTATGAAGTCAAACTGGATGGCATGAAAACTGTTATAGAGGGCTGGACAGATTTTAATGCACAAATGGATTATACCGCAGAGATTCAAGTTCCGTTCAGCAAACTTCCTAAGCAGGGAACGCAATTCGCTACGGATTTAATGAATCGAGTGAATAAGCTGGGAACTAATTTCAGTACGAATGATGTTATTCCAGTTCAGGTGAGAATTACAGGAGCTATGACTAGTCCAAAAGTCAGTCTCAGTAATGTAGGGCAAGGATTCGTACAGAGTGCTCAAGAGCAGATTAAGGAAGAGGTGAAAGAGCTCATAGATGATAAGGTAAATGAGGTGAAAGAAGATGCCACCGCCAGAGCTAGAGAAGAAGCTGAACAGATAATGAACGCTGCTAGAACACAAGCTGTACGGGTAAGAACCGAAGGTATCAACTTAGCAGATAGAGCTAAGGAAGAAGCATACAGAGCTGCACAAGGAATAGAAGATGCGGCTAAAAAACCATGGGAAAAATTAGCTGCGCAAATAGCAGCAGATAAAGCCAGGAAAAAGGCAGATGAAACACATCAGAAAGCAGTGAATGCAGCTAATGCGAAGGCAGATAAAATCATAAGTGATGCACAAAAAAGAGCAGATGGATTATTGGGTGAATAAGGTGTTCGTTTTGATGGTGTTGGTGGTGTTTTGCACCGCAGAAAAAACCTATGGTCAGGAATGTGGAATAGAGCTGGATGCCAAGGCGCAGAAGCTTTTAGATAAGTCTCAGGACAAGAAAAAATACAAAAGTGCTCAGCGAACTCAGTTTTTAAAAGATGCGCTGGAGTTGGATGAGAGTTGTTTGGAATGCATGTTTCAGCTGGGGAAAAAGGCCTATCGCAGAGCTAAGAATGAGACATACGATTTCGGGTTGGCCAAGGATTACTTGACTCCGCTGGTGAGCCTCTGTCCTGAGTATCATTCAGACCCATATTATTACTTAGGCGCTATGGCTTATGCCGACCAAGAATACTCGCAGGCGCTAGAATATTTCGATAAGTTTATTCACTTTCCATCAGACGACCCTTCCAAGCTTGGAAGAGATTATGATGAGAATTATGAAACGGTAAAAGCGGCTATCCCATCGGTAGAGTTTTTTAAGAAATACGCGGAGAATCCAGTGGATTTTGACCCTCAGCGTGTAGATGAAATCAGCACGAAAGACGGTGAGGAATACCTTCCTGTTTTATCTCCAGATAACGAAATCATCTTTTTCACCAAGAAATACGTCAAGAAAAGTAAGGGAATAGTAGGAGAAAACTGGGTAGAGGAGTTTACCATGAGCAGGAGAGAGGACATCAATTCAGCCTTCGGTGAGCCTAAGGCTCTTCCACCACCGTTTAACTTAGGAGATAGCTATGGAGGAGCTACCATTTCTGTAAATAACAAGGAAATGTATGTGGCTAAGATGAATCCAAATGGGATAAATCCTAGAAACATAGACATCTTTAAGACCACTTATGCCAAGCGTTATGATGAAACCAAGGGAAGAGATGAATACTCTTGGTCTGAATTAGAAAGCATAGGTGACCATATAAATACGAAACAAGGTTGGGAAGCTCAACCCAGTCTGAGTGCTGATGGGAAGCTCTTGTTCTTTGCGTCAGCTAGACCAGAAAGCACGCCTGCTCCCGATGGAACACCGAGTGTGGATATTTATTACTGCGAGCGTCAGTCAAACGGTTCATGGGGAAATCCTATCAACCTAAAAGCCATAAACACAAAAGGCAGCGACAAAACTCCTTTTATGCACTCGGACAGTAGAACGCTTTACTTCAGTAGTAATGCGCACAGAGGATTTGGCGGGTTCGACTTGTTTTTTACTCGTCAGTTAGATGATGGTTCATGGACTGAGCCTGAAAACTTGGGTTCACCTATAAACACAGAAAAGGACGAGGAAGGTCTGATAGTAGCCACAGATGGAAGACTAGCCTACTTCTCTAGTAAAATGAAAGGAAGTTATACGAAGGATATCTTCAGCTTTGAGATTCCAGAGCGTGCCAAACCGCAGAAAGTAATGCTTCTAAAAGGAACGGTGAAGGATGAAAACGACCAAGTAGTAGAAGACCTAGAAATAGAAATCAAAAGTGAAAGCCGAAAAGAACCTCAGAAGATAGCTGTAGACAAGGAAGACGGTTCTTATGCGGCTGTGGTAAACGTAGATAAAGAAGAAGATGTGGTGGTGATGATGAAAAAAGAAGGCTACGCCTTTAATGCTCAGTTATTGACAACCAAGAAGGAACTTGTGAAGCCAGCTCAGATAAAATTGAATACGCAAGTTCAAAAAGTTGAGGCCAACAAGCCGTTTGTAATCAATGATATAAACTACGCCACAAGCTCGAGCGATATAGATGATGAGTCTAAGACCATTCTGGATTTATTCGCGCTTTATCTGGAGAATAACCCTAACCTGAAAATAGAAATTAGAGGTCATACAGATAATGTAGGAAACCTGAATGATAATCTAGCACTGAGTACAGATAGGGCTTTTGAGGTATTGGGCTACTTACAATCTAAAGGAGTGGAATCTGGCAGACTGAGTTATAAAGGATTCGGGCCGAATAAGCCCATAGCTTCTAATGATACCGAGGCAGGCAGGTTAAAAAATAGAAGAACCGAGTTTGTTATTACTAAAATGTAAACGAACTTAGCCGCGCAATAAAAAGAACGAAATGAAAAACACTATTTACATCTTATCAGCTCTATTTTTAACATTCTTAATCTCATGTGGAGGAAACCCAGAACCTACTAAGGTAGAAGGAGATAAAGCATTCTTCGGGGCAGAAATTTCTTTGGATAATCCTATTACAGTTTCTGAATTACTGAACAAGATGAATGGTCAGGATTCGCTTACTGATGTATTAGTTTCAGGAGAAATAGTAGAAACGTGTGCTGTAAAAGGCTGCTGGATGACTATTACTAATAAAGGAGGTGAAGACATGAGAGTAAGATTTAAAGACTACGGATTCTTCGTACCTACAGAAGGAGTGGAAGGAAAAGAAACAATGTTTAGAGGAACTGCTTTCAAAGACATGATATCTGTAGATATGCAGAAGCATTACATAGATGATTCTGACATGACAGCAGAAGAAAAAGAAGCAGAAAAAGCTAAAATTACTGAGGACAAGCCAGTAATATCTTTCATGGCAGATGGTGTGGTTATCACAGGAGTAGTAGCTGAGAACAAGTAAGAACGCTAGGAGGTAAAAACCACTATCTCAAAATTTATTTCAAGACAGAATCTTTACAAAAAAGCTGAGTTTACGGTTCAGAGTAAATACCTTTATGGTTTATGATTTTTGAGAATTTACAGCTTTCTAGAGAAGATTTACCTAGCTTACAAGAAGTAGAGTACACAGGACATCCTACCGATTACAGAGATATGAGACTTCTGGTAATGCTCATATTTATGTTCTTGCTCTCGGGAGTTTGGATTATGCAGCTTGTTCTCTGGAACCTTACAGCACTTGGGATTATTTTTTCTGTATGGGTAGTTTTGCTCACACTATTACTAGTAGAAGAGTTAAAGGGTTTTAAGAAAAGAGGTTACGTACTAAGAGAAAAAGACATCACTTATAAAAAGGGATTTCTGTTTCACTCTCAAGTAACCATTCCTTTCAATAGAATCCAACACTGTGAAACTTCTCAAGGGCCGCTTTCCAGAGCGTTCAATCTGATGACGCTAAAAGTCTTTACCGCTGGAGGCGCTAGTTCAGACCTAAGAATATCAGGACTTAGACCTGAGGAAGCTAACCAGCTAAAAGAGTTCATCACCGAAGCATCTGCCTTACATGAGTAATTTCGATTTTACGGAGTTCAATCGGCAGAATATTCTGGGAGTAATAGTCATATTTACTCAGAGTGTAAGACGAATGTTGAATGCCTATCTGGCCTTCTTTGCCTACTCTTTTTTCTCAAAAGGAATAGGTAAATACATGTGGTTATTCTTTGGGTTATCTCTGGTTTATTCAGCTGTGGTATCCGTGCTGAGGTATAGAAACTTTAAATTTCTAGTCAACAAGAATCAGCTTGTACTGAATACAGGAATTCTAACCAAAGAAGTCACCAATATTCCGCTTGATAGAATTCAAAGTGTTCAACTTCATCAGAATATTATTCAGCGTATTTTAAGAATTACAGGCTTAAAAAAAGACACCGCAGGTTCAGCAGCTGAAGAGCTAGAAATACCAGCGCTCTCTAAACTAAAGGCCAATGCCCTATTAGAATTCCTGAAATCTAGAATAGAACCAGAAACTCAAAATGAAGAATCTAGAGAACAGATTCTAGATGAAGAAAACCCTCCAGTTAAAAAGCCGAAAGCACCTAAGAGAAAATTAGTTGACCTAGACTTTAGAGCGCTTCTTACACTTGCCATTACGGAGAACCATGTAAGAAATGGGCTCATAGCCATAGCTTTCATTATGGGTTATGCAGGTCAGTATTTAGAATATTCTGAGGAGTTTCTGATAGAAGCTTTTGATGATTATGCTCCAGAATTAATAAACAGCGGAGTGGCAGCTTTTTTATCTTTTATAGTTCTGTTTCTAACGCTCTCAGTGTTGCTATCCTTCGTTCAAGTAATGCTCAAGTTCTTTGACTTTAAAGCAGAAGTAGATGATAATTCCTTTTACATAGCTAGTGGGTTATTAAGAAGGAATGAATACACGGTTCCATTAAAGAAGATTCAGTTCTTAGAATGGAAGACCAACTTTCTGAGAAAGAGAATCGGCTTTGAAAGCATTAGCATTTTCCAAGGAAGAAGTGTAGAAGCAGTAAATAGAAACCAGTTAGAAATTCCAGCTTGTTATCAAGAGCAGACAGACGAGGTAATGAAAACCATGTACGAGGAACTAGAAGAAGATGATTACTTCTTTTTAGTTCAGCCCCATAAGTTCTACAGGGTTTATAAGTTCATCATTCAGTGTTTAGTGGGACTTCCGATATTCGGGGTTATAGGATTAGCTAGTGGTTATTATTTCAGCAGTGTAGCATTATATGGTTTGTATGTAATGCTATGCGTATTTTGGGCAGAGAAGTTTTATCACTCGGTAAATCTTTGGATAAACGAGGAAGTAGTGATATATGAGAGAGGATGGCTATTCCCTAAGCGGACAGTGGTTAAGTTTCATAAGTTTCAGACGGTAGAATTAGACCAGTCTATATTCCAAAAACGAAGAGGAATCTGTCATTTCACCTTTTCTACAGCAGCAGGAGGTAGAAGATTTCGTTTCTTTGATAAAAACCAAATGGAAGAACTCAGAGATTACGCACTTTATAAAGCAGAGAGTTTCTCTGGAAAGTGGATGTAATGTTCTTTTGTAAACCATAATTCATTTGCAGCGCACCTTTCTATCTAACCTTTCCATTCTAGTAGTTATAAATCTGCTGATAAAACCTATATGGGTTTTAGTGATAGATGTAAAAGTGCAGAATACGCTCGGCCCAGAGGTTTATGGTCAGTATTTTTCCCTGTTGAACTTCGCTTTTTTGTTTTCAGTAATTCTGGATTTTGGGCTGAATAATTTCAATAATCGTAGAGTTTCTAGAAATCCGGAGTCGGCTAATGGCTCAGTCATACCGCTACTTTTTTTGAAAACATTACTGGCCATGGGATTTTACCTGGCCATTTATGGAAGTTCATTTCTGCTAGGATATACTCAAGGTGATAGATGGTTTTTAGGCATCATCTGTCTAATGCTTTTTCTCCAGTCTACACTTGTGTTTTTAAGGACTAATCTCAGTGGAATTCAGTGGTACCTGGCAGATGCTTTGGTCTCAGCATTAGATAAGCTACTCATGATTATCATAGTGGGAGCTATGCTGACTGGATTTTTTATCGGTGAATTCTTCAGCTTAGAGCACTTCATTTATGGACAAATAGCAGCTTATGTTTTAGCTATTCTGATAGTGATTCTTCTTTTGAATAAGCGAATTTCAGTGTTCAAGTTTTCGGTCAATTGGAGGGAAATGTTAGGGTATTTCAAAGGTAGTTTACCCTTTGCACTGCTGACTTTTCTTATGCTGATTTATTATAAGATAGATGCAGTAATGATAGAGCGAATGCGGCCTCAGGGAGATTTAGAGGCTGGATATTACGCTCAAGCGTATAAACTGCTGGATGCCACTGTAATGTTTGCACTGCTGTTTTCTTCACTTCTTCTGCCTATGTTTTCTAACATGCTTGCCAGTAATCAAAAGGTAGAAAACCTAGTCAAGCTGAGTACTAAGCTACTTCTTATTCTTGCATCCGTAGGAGTTTTGGCGTTGGTTTTAAATGGGGCGGAGCTGCTTCAGTTTCTTTTCTCAGAAGGAGCTGAGTTTTCTAGTGAGGTTTTTCCTGTGCTCATTATCACTTTAATACCGCTAAGTGCTGGCTACATCTATGGAACACTTATAACGGCAGAGGGTAATCTCAGCTTTTTAAACAAGCTTTCGGTGGTGGCTATTTTTATGAACGTGGTCATGAATTACATGTTTATTCCTACCTATGGTATTCTAGGAGCAGGCATTACCACATTAGTTACTCAGAGTTTAGTTATAGCGGTGCAATGGTTCTACACCTGCCGAAACTACCATTTATCAGTTTCCAGAAAGTCGATTTTCAGATTCTCGTTATGGATTCTATCTATGATTTTAGTTGGATTCTTAAACACTCAGCTGAAAATGGAATGGTCACTTTCCATGCTTATGATAGTGAGTTTAGGAATCACTTCAGCAGTTCTAGTAGGATTACTTAGCTGGAAAGACTTGCGTTCAATTCTTCGTTCAGAATAGTCTCCAACGTAAATGAAATGGTAACACCACCATGCTCATTATTAAATGCCTTATAAGTGGACTGATGAAGGTCGAGAACTCCTCTAACTATAGCCAACCCTAAACCAGTTCCACTGTTTTTATTTTTCCCACGGTACACACGGTCAAATAGCTCTGGAATTTGGTCTTCAGGAATTCCCACTCCATTATCTGCCACACTAACTAGAACTTGGTTTTTTTCTGTGCTTTCTGCTTTTACTAGTATCCAACTCCCTTCAGGACAGTATTTAATAGCATTAGATAGTAGGTTTTGTAACACACGTTCTATTAAAGCTACATCTGCTATGACATTGGGTATATCTTCAGCTATGTCACTTTTCAGTTCTATCTGAGCGCTTTCGGCATTGATTTTCAGTCCAAGTAGAATATCAAGAGCAAGCTCACCTATGCTAAAAGACTGAAGATTTAGCTTTTTGTCTTTACTCTCCAGTCTTGAGAGTTCGAAAAGCTCTTCTACCAGTCGCTTCAGTTTCTGAGCTGAGTTTAGCGTAACATTTAGGTATTTCTTTCGGTCTTCTTCAGAAAGATTAAGCTCAGGCATGAGAAGCGTTTCTACATATCCTTGGATAGAAGCTAAAGGAGTTCTAAGGTCATGACTCACATTAGCTATAAGTTCTTTTCTATAAATAGCCAGTTCTTTTTCAGTCTCCTGAATCCGCTCTTGCTGTCTGAGTAGCGTAGTAATGCTGTAGTAAATGAGAATAGCTATAGTTCCTACTATAAGCAGAGTAATTAAAATGTTAGAATACAAGTTGTTTAGTGCTTTATCTCTAAATGTATCGAACTCAATATCTACTTGAACTACTCCTGCAGGTTCAGACTTATCAGCATCCACAATAGCACTGAAAGCAGATAGCCAAGTACCATTTTCACTGGTGTAAGGCCGAACGGTTCCAGAGGTTTTATAGTTATTCAGCAGTTTTTCTGGGAATTTCTCGAAGTGATGCATCCAATATGGCTCTTCAGCACTGGTGACTCCTATGTGAAAATGTTCATCTCCTTCATGAAACATCAAAGTATAAATAGGTGTTTCTATCTTATTTACTTCTGCAGAGAGTTTTAGTTTGTTATGAATAGCTTCATAAATGGAGTCTTGATTGGTTTTTGAGATATCTCCAGGATTGGGGTATTTCTCATAGAGGTAGAGAAGTTCTTCTCCATTTATCTGACTGGCTAGAGTGGTAGAAATAGCTTGAAGCCTAGTTAGGGTCTCTTGTTCTATAATTCTCTGCTGTGACTTATACGAAATGTATGTGATGATAGCCGATATACCCACTATAGAAATTAGGGTAAGTAGTAAAATTCCGTTTTTTAAGCTGGTGAAGAAATTATTCATAAAAAAAGAAGCTCACAGATTAGGTCTGTGAGCTTCCAAATATATCGTTTAATCTAGGAGTGAATTATTCAAAATCATTAAATCTATATCCCACTCCCCATGTAGTTAATACATATTCGGGATTATTTGGGTCTTTCTCGATTTTACTTCTAAGTCTATTTATATGACTATTAACTGTATGGTCATATCCATCGAAGTCATAGCTCCATATTTGATTTAGTAAATCTTTTCTACTGTAAGTTACTCCAGGGTTACTCATAAGCAGGTGAAGTAAATCAAACTCTTTAGGAGTTAATTCTACTCTGATACCATCTATGGTTACTTTTCTTTTCTTCTTATCTACAGATAATTCTCTAAAGTTCAGTTCTTTGAAGTCTTCAGCCTCTGCAGTTTGAATATCGCTTCTTCTTACCATGGCATTTACTCTAGCCATTAGCTCTTTTACGCTAAATGGTTTCGTCATGTAATCGTCTGCTCCTATATTCAGGCCTTGTACTTTATCATCTTCTTCTGAGTTAGCAGTCAACATCAGAATAGGTTTGTTTAAGTCTTTAGCTCTTACTTTTTGGCATACTTCGGTGCCACTTAATCCAGGTAAGTTCAAGTCGAGAATCATGATATCCCAGGTGTTGCTAATAGCGTACGAATACCCGATTTTACCATTGTCAAAATGTGTTACTCTGTGTCCTTGACTTTTTAGATGTAGCGTAATTAAATCTGCTATATCATGTTCGTCTTCAATGATGAGGATATCTTTCATGTTCGTTTTTTTGGCTAAGGTCGTTTATACCTTTCTGAAATTATCACGGCAGCCAAACATTGTTTTCTGATTAACCTCCTCTTTCACAGTTTTTAAGAAAGTATGGTCTTATCTTCGCATTACCGCAGAAAAAAGTTATATGATAGACAAGAGATTAGTTTTAGGTGTGGCACTGAGCCTGCCTTTTTTTATGTTAGGCCAAAACCCAGATGCACCTATGAACTGGCATCTAAAAGACCAAGGCACTGACAAGCTATTAGGCACAAGTGTAGAAAAGCTGCATGAAGAAATAAAAGGTGAAGCCAAGTCAGAAATAGTAGTGGCCATACTAGATAGTGGAGTGGATATCTATCACGAAGATTTGCAAGGAGTGATTTGGGTAAATCAAGATGAAATAGCCGACAATGGAATAGATGACGATAAGAATGGCTACATAGATGATGTCAACGGCTGGAGCTTCCTGGGCGGAGCAGAAGGTGATGTGGAATTTGATAATCTAGAGTTCACTAGAATCTACAAGAAGCTTAAAAATAAGTTCGAGGGACAGACAGAATCTAGCATTGCGAAGCAAGACAAAAAAGAATACGAAAAGTACCTGAAGTTCCAAGAGCAGTACAAGTCGAGAGTAGAAAAAGCCGAGGAAGAATACAATGAGTTCATGCAGATTTATGTGGCTTATGAACAGGCTATACAGCTCATGAGTGAACTCACCAGAAAAGAAAATCCTACGGTCGAGGAAATAGAGCAGGCAGAGACTTCTAATGAGATGGAAGAGATGTTTAAAGGATTTATCTTGGAAATCAAAGCCGCTGGAGCTGAAAGTCAGTTAGAAGAAGGAAAGGCTCATTATGAAAATACACTGCTGTATATGTATAACCTAGATTTTGACTCTAGGCATTTAGTGGGAGATAATTATGCAGACAAGACTGAAAAGTTCTATGGAAATAACCATGTAAAAGGGCCAGACAGTAAACACGGCACGCACGTAGCTGGTATAGTTTCTGCGCTGCGCAATAATGATTTAGGCGCTCAAGGAATAAACGGTACTAACGTAAAAATTATGAGCGTTAGAGTAGTACCTAATGGAGATGAGAGAGATAAAGATGTAGCCAATGCCATTCGTTATGCTGCGGATAATGGTGCGCATATCATTAATATGAGTTTCGGTAAAAGCTATTCTCCTAATC
>CAZTVP010000028.1:11638-11992 GCA_964616995.1 uncultured Comamonadaceae bacterium | reverse complement strand
ACTGTCCACCTGATTCTCATTCCCTAATCCAAAGTGAGCAGTAATACTACTCATGTGTCTGAATCCATCTCCTGCTCTTACATCTCTAATCTGCGTTCCTAAGTTACTAGTGATTGTAATTCTAGCTCCTATTCCGTTTTTATTAGATTCCACACCTATCAGATTTACTTTTAGGTAGTTATTTCCATCTTCTTGGTTAATGTAAACACTTCCTCCATCTACTACGTCTAAGTATCCATCATTATCTAAATCTCCTACGGCTCCATTCCCCATAGCTACAGAAGAATGAGTGAAAGTCATATCTCCATTATTCAGTAGCATCGTACTTCCATTAATGTCTATATCTACATATCC
>CAZTVP010000028.1:6225-11628 GCA_964616995.1 uncultured Comamonadaceae bacterium | reverse complement strand
CCATCATTATTGAAATCATGCGCCACATGTTCTATACCCATAGGCATAGAGGCAGTTATTCCAGTTTCAGATGTAATATCCGTAAATACACCATCATCATTTCTCATGAACTTATGACTACCGTTAGTACTAGAGCTAGCTCCTACAAAAACATCCATATCACCGTCATTATCAAAATCTGCCCAAGCACTAGACCATGTCTGAACATCATCAGCTAAACCTATTTCTTCTCCTACCTCAGTAAATGTTCCGTCTCCATTATTTCTGTGCATTTGATTGATGTTCTCAGGTACATTTCCACCTCTGCACTTTGCTATGAACATGTCTATTTTGTTGTCATTATTATAATCCACCCATATGGATCCATAGTTTCCTCCATTAGGAGTTTCACCTAATCCACCTTGAATGTATTCAAAATCTCCTTCTCCATCACTAAGCATATAAACGTTAGGAGCTACATCATGACACATAAATGCATCTAGAATTCCGTCATTATCTATATCTACCATGTTTCCTCTCTGACTAAAAACATATTCATCTGTAGCCCATTGGCTGAGTGTAGAGCCATCATCTGATCTCATCATAAGTGAGACTCCACCCCCTCCTCCATACATAAGGTCATTATAGCCATTATTATCTAAATCACCAGCTGTTATACTCCATGATGGTGAATTCTCCGGGCTAGGACCAGTAATCGTTCCAGATTCGAAAGAACCGTCTTCTTGCTGATAAGCCACATTTACTGTGCTACCAGAAGTAGCCACTACATCATCTAAGAAATCACCATTCATATCTACTACACAGTCTCCACCTATCAAGTTAGGTGCAGTAAAAATTTCAAAATCAATGAGTGTTTCAGGAGCGGTACCTCCACCGCCTCCACCACCGCCACCACCTCCGGTGTCGCCTGGATCTACATAATTTTCTACATCATCTTCTGAACCGATATAAAAATCACCTCCATTGGATGACCAACTAGCGTCAAAAGTGATGTAGTACGTTACATTTTCTTCAGCTGTGAAAGTCAAGTCACTTGTGAATCCTGTTCCGCCATCATCATCGTACGCTACACAATCTAGCGCATCACATGTTCCAGTGAAAACATGAATTCTTGAATCCCAGCCTCCATTTTGAGTTAAACTGGTGGTTAATAGGATATCTCCATCTGCTGAAGCAGTATATGAGAACCAGTCCGTGGTTTCTCCAGGTGTAAGAAATGAGCACGTAGGAAAATCTCCTGCTGTTCCGGATAGTGGAGATATAGTGTTGGTTCCGTCAGTTACTTCTAGCGCGTCATCACATGAAGTCTGACCATAAGAGATTAAAATGCCTAAACACAGTAGGCCAGAAAGTAGTATTGATTTCATTTGGGTCTTGTTTTTATATTATTATTCGCAGATTATATCCATTTCATTTATCCAATCTCTTATGAGATCTATTCCTTCCTGATGGATAAGGGATCTTCCCATCAGTGGCATTCTAGCAGCAGGATCTGTAGTGTCTAGTCTGTAGTAGAGCATAGAACGGTTAGCATTTCCAGGAGCTACAACATAGATTTGAGTAGGATCTATAAGTTCGGCCGGTTCTGTACAAACCCCTAGATTTTCCATTAGTACTGTCTCATTCCATGCAAACCTCATAGGTCTGTAGCTACAGTGACTATCTTCCCTATGGCAGTGTGCACAATTCATATCTAGGTATGCTCTGGCTCTATCCAGCAGCGGTAAAGTCTCATCTGTCCAGTCTACTACTGTTTCTATCTCAGTAGGTACATTGTTTTCTAGAAATCCAAACTCTACCCACTTCTGAAGTTGATTCATTTCTCCATCTGAATAACTGTAGTCTTTGTTTAGATTTTGAGGTTTGGGACCTATTGGCAGAGCATCATTTGTCAGTTTATGACAGGTGAAACATTCTGTTTCAGATGGAACTCTATAAGTGAAATCTACTTGAATACCATCATCATTTATGAAACTAATATCTATGTTCTCTCCACTTAAGTCGAAATTAGCTTCTGTTTGTTCTTCATTCCAGATGTAATCTGCGAACTCCCATGTTCCATCTACTTTATAAAGAAGCCTAGTTTCCATAAGTCTCTTCTCATTAGTAGGAAGTACATTGTCATAATAAAAGGACTTGATAATTATAGTTCCATCAGGCATGTCCAGAAGTTCACTGTCTATGTTATAGGTAGCTTTTTGATCGCTAGGCATCCATATAAAACGGTATTTATGGGCATAGTCACTGAACAGAGGAGTAATCACATCATAAGGTAGAATCTCATCTATCACTACCTGATCTTTCATATCACCAGTAAAGAATCCATAGTCAGAAAGTTTGTCATACGGAAACTGAGTCACATCAAATGTTTCAGAGGGCGCGCTTGGTTCCGGAATGGTCATAGGGTCTTCGTTGTCTTTTTTGCAACGCATAAAACCAGCTACCAAACACAGCAAAAGAAGTGTGTAGAGTATCTTTTTGTCCATAAAATATTTTTCGGTTTACAGGCGGTGTCTTAAGCCGCTTTAGTAAGACTACGAAAAATGTGTATGAGTTGCTTGGGTATTGTGTACACTATTTTGCAGAATTACACTAAACCTACAGTTTAGTCAATAATTGGTTGCACGAGAGTTTCTACTCTTTTTCAAATTCTATTACCCATCCTACTTTTTGAGAACCAGATAACTGTGTATTGAACTTAAGATTAGCTCCATCTCCTTGAAGACTAAAGTCTTTTTTATCTGAGCCTAAAGCACTATTTAATTTTTCAGCATAAGAACTACCATTAGCTGAACTAATTCTAGAATTGAACTGGTCATAGTCTATAGGTTCATTAGTAATAACTACGGCTATTTTGTCTTTCTCTCCTTTATCATCTGGCCACATACTTTTATCATGCGGGAAAACTCTAGTTCCCGTTATACCACAGTATGGAGAGTGCTTAGGAGTGTATGGAAAAAGTACATAGCTAGAACCATCCGTTTCCTGTCCAAAAACATAGATGTAACAAGGTAAAGAATTAGAAACCTCTACTTTAAATCGTGAGCCATCTCTTCCTTTTTTCAGTTTCTCTTGAGCTACTATGTTGCCTGAGAAATCCTGTTTTAGATTAATATTACGCTTGTCATTTGTCAGATAAAGCCCGAATGAAATTTCGTTTGTAGAACTTTTTGGTTTATCCGCATCACCCATAGGATAGAGGCTGTATGCTTCCTTATTAAAAATCTCGAAGTCTTTATATCTCACCCATCCTACTCCGTTCTGTCCCCATTCTGGTCCCCAGCTGTTCATGATTTGAAAAGCTCCTTCACCATTGTACTTGTAATCGTCATAGCCTATGACACACATAGCGTGACCTCCGAAACCTCTTTGGTTATAATCTTGACTAGTAGGAATCCATACATCATTTCCCATCATTCCCTGCATAAATGATCCTCCCACCATCATACCTATTACTATAGGAGCACCTTGAGCTAAGTTCTGTTTCATGGCTAAAAGGTCGGTAGATTTTAAGTCGTCCCCTTTGGTGAGTCTTTGATAACCTGTAATCTTAAAGTTTTGAGCCACAGATCGGTCATTATTGTCTGCATCGAAAGTGCAGCTATTCTCATTATAACCGTACTCAGAGAAAGGAGCTACTCCACCTTTTTTCATATTGGCCATAGCATCATGTAGGTAAGCACCTTGGCAGTTGTCTCTAATTTTAATTTGATTATATAAATAAGAAGGACTGAATGGCATTCGGTCAGGATTCTGACCTGTTTCTTGAGAGTGAAGAATAGTTCTAGCAGCATAGCTAGAAGCCCATCCTACGCAGGATCCTTGTCTTCCTTGGTTAAGTCTTTTAGGAGCATGGTCTATCAGTGAAACACGTTCTGGCAGAGGATTTTTCTTATTATCTGCCAGCGGTTCGAATATTTCTGTGGCATCATACTTTTGTGGATTAGCGTCAAATCCAGTAGAAAATAAATCGGTTATTTGAGTAATGTCAGACATGCCTCCACCACCATTTCCACTGCAGCCACCCATAAAATACTGGTAACCTAAAAAAGCTACTACTCCTAAGATGAGAAGCTTAGGATTCTTAAGAAGCATAGGTAATAATGCACCTATTAGTCCTCCGCCACCGCCTCCACGTCCAGGGTTAGTGGTTCTTCTGGTGTTTCTTCCTGGGTAGTTGTCTCTAGAACCAGATTTTTTCTGGTCATCATCCATTCTTATAGGCATGAGATATAGTTATTTGGTCATTTATATTCTGCAGTGCAATATAGCCGCTTTTCTAGAGACTTAAAACGAGTTAGAAAGTCACAAAAAAAGTGAGCCGTGAAATACATCAAGGACAGGTACCTCAGAAGTGCTGCGTCATACCTAAGTAATAAATCACGAGTAGTCAATAAAAAAGCGAGCTATAAAAACTCACTTTCAATTCGACCTTCTACAATCGTAATTCGTACTTAAAAAGTGCCCAGAGCGGGAGTCGAACCCGCACGCCCATACGGACACATGGCCCTCAACCATGCCTGTCTACCAATTTCAGCACCTGGGCAGTGCATTTTTTTTGGATTGAGTTTTTTCTCAATTGCTAACCTCAAGTGCGGTCACTGAGCTTCTGCCTTGGCAGATAGTCGAAGTGCAGCACCTGGGCAGTGCACAAAAAAGGGCGGTAAATCCGCCCTCTCTGTGATCCCTCTGGGGCTCGAACCCAGGACCCTATCCTTAAAAGGGATATGCTCTACCAACTGAGCTAAGAGATCATTTCTCCCAAAATTTGGGAGTGCAAATATACATGGCTAATCTTTAAATAAACAAAGAAAAATCCAACAATTTTCTACCAACTAGAAAACAGTGATTATTTAGCCATAGGAGCACGTTTGAACTCCTTAGTTCTATCAAATAAATAGCGGTAAGTAGCTAGTTTTCTGTAAACATCAGCTCCCAAGTTTTCACAGACTTTCATCATCTTAGGATTAAAGTCTCCTATCCAAGTCATTACGGTATGGTCATACACTCCCGCTGAAACTATGTGATCTTCACAGTATTTGCACAGCGCAGCTTCTACACCAGTACCATGGTATTCTCTATCCACCCCGAATACTATTCCTACCATAGTATTACTTGTTTTTCTCCATTTATGATAAAGGAACTTTAGTTTTCCAAGCAAATTCAAATCTCCGTTGACATATTTAAAAATATCATTCAACTCAGGAATATTGATGTAAAAACCTACGGGCTTCTTAAAGTGATATGCAAAGACCAGAATATCTCTATCCATTATAGGTTTGAGTGCCTTCATGGTTTTTTGAGCCTGAGCTTTTTTCATAGGAGCGAATCCGTGGTGCCCACCCCAAGCATTGTTATAAACCGTAAGAAAATCATTTCCTATTTCCTCTAGAGATTTACCTC
>CAZTVP010000028.1:0-6215 GCA_964616995.1 uncultured Comamonadaceae bacterium | reverse complement strand
GTCACAGAATATCCTTCTTCTTGTTCCAGTAATTTTACTTTTCTCAGAAATACTTCCTGAAGTGGAACATGCAGGTCTCTGTAATAAACCAGCTGGTTATAGTACACCTGAAAACCATACTCTTCCATAAATTTAGCGTAATATGGAGGATGGTGGTTCATTCCATAAGTGTTCTTATCAGTAAAGTTCTCTATGAGAGTTCCCCAGAACATATTCTTTTCTCCGAAGTTGACCAAACCATCTACGGCTTCCATTCCCTCCTCCTTCAGCCAGGCTATAGCTGTGTCAAAGAGTAAAAACGTAGCATCTTTATTTTTTATACATTCGAAGAAACCTATTCCACCTGTAGGCTGTTCCATGCCTTTGAGGTACTTTTTATCTACGAAAGCGCCTATTCGGCCTATTACTTTTCCCTTATTGTCTGTGAGGTACCACCGCTTGGCTTTCCCGGTCTTGAAAGCTCGATTTTTCTTCGGGTCGAAAACCTTCTCAATATCCTGCCTTAGATAAGGCACGAAGTTCTTTTGGTCAGCATAAATCTCTGGACCAAAGTTTAACCACTTCTTTTCGTCCTGTTTACTAGATACGTTATGAACAGTCATAAAATCCTAATTCTAAATGCGGGGCGAAGGTAGTACTTTAACGATTTACATCTGGAAGCAACTATTCTACATTAAATTTGTTCTACTAATAAAGAATGAACATCATGAAATATATATGCGCATTAGTTGTCCTATTAAGTAGTATCTCTGGGGTGCAATGCCAAACCCAGCTCATTTCCAAATCGAATGCTGAATACACAGCTTGGGCAGATGCCAATGCTTCTAAAGTGATGACGGATGTAAAAGAAGGTCAGCCTCATGTAGATGGAACATTAATTCTAGACCAAAACGGGGTTAGCCTAGCAGATAATTTTCTAGCTGGAAATTTTAGACTTTCAGATTATGACTTGAATACAATAGCTCCAGATAAAAACACGCTGATAAAAATAGACAGTGATACCTATCTTTTTGTGAAGTCCAGATACAGACAAGAAATTCTGTACAAGCGTGCAAAAGGAATAGAATAAGCCCAGTCCTAAAAGATATTTTGAATTAGGAACTCGATTTATTGAGTTCCTTTTTTTATGACTAAAAAGTAGATAAGTTTTACGAGGCTATTAGGCTCTTATCGAATGAGAACTATTTTCGTTTTCATGAATTATGTAGAGGAGTTGTCTAGGCTTGCTGAGCTATTGCACCGCGAAAAAAAAGCGGAATTAGAAGAGCTTCAAAAAGTACTCAAAACCAAGTCTATCCACGAAAGAAAGTCTATGGGTAGATGCCTTTATCCGCTCACTTTAGAGGATACGAGCTATAGCATAGGGGGGAAGTTAGAGTTTAAGTTTAAGGTAGAAAACGTAGAAGAAATCACAGGTTTTTCTACTGGCTCTATGGTTTCCGTTTTTTCATCTTCTGACAGCATAAAATCTACTCAGCTAATAACTGCCACTATTAAATCCGTAAAAGGGAAAGAACTCCTACTAGTCAGTGGAAATGAAGAGGAGCCAGATGAGCTATGGGATGCTAAAATAGGAGTGGACTTAGCTCTAGATGACCGAACATACCGTGTGATGGAGCATACGCTTAATTACCTCATAAACACAGATGAGCATGAAAAAAAACAGGTGCTCAAAAATCTGTGGTCAAGTTCTCAGGTAAAAGGCCTTTCAGTGGAAACGCACTATTCCAATCCAAATTTAAATGAATGGCAAAACCAAGCAGTGAACCAAACCATGATTACCGAAGACTTTCTAGGAATTCATGGCCCTCCAGGAACTGGTAAAACCACTACGCTAGTTCAAGCGGTGAAACAAGCTGTAAAGTCTGAAGGAAAAACCTTAGTTACGGCTAATAGTAATGCGGCAGTTGACCATCTGGTGAAGTGTATGATTAAGGAGGGGTTGAACGTAGTGAGAATCGGTAATTTAGCCAAAGTAGATGAGGAAGTAGCTACTGCACAGATAGAAGTAAAAATGCAGTCAGACTCTGATTATAAGTTCATCCAGGATTTAAAAAAGAGAGCTACAGACGCTAGAAAAAAAGCAGAGAAGTTCAAGCGTACGTTTAATCAAGAAGACCGAGAAAACAGAAAGCGCTGGTATCAAGAAAGCAGAGAGTTAAGGAAAGAAATTAAGAAGACAGAAAGCTACCTGATAGAAAAAACCATTCATTCTGCGGATGTAGTAGCAGCTACATTAATAGGGAGTGACTCGGAGATTTTAAGAGAGTTTTCATTTAAAACTGCTTTTATAGATGAGGCTGCTCAAGCGTTAATTCCAGCAGCTCTAACTCCATTTAAAAGAGCTGAAAAACTTGTGCTGGCAGGAGACCCGTTTCAGCTGCCACCTCTAGTAAAGGATAACCATGCTGCCAAGGATGGGTTAGAAAAAAGTTTGCTGGAAATTCTTATGGAAAATGCGCCTGAGCGTACTGTAATGTTAAAAACGCAGTACAGAATGGATGAGCTCATCATGAACTTTAGTAATACTCAGTTTTATAATGGAGAGTTAATAGCGCATGAATCTGTAGCTTCTCATGGTTTTAGCCAAGATGGATTTCTACCCTTGGAGTTTATAGACACAGCTGGAGCGGATTACGATGAAGAATCGTCTAAATCTGGTTTTAGTCATAAGAACTCAAAGGAAGCAGAATTAGTAGTAAAAAGAATAGAAGAGCTTTCACCTTTTCTGGAAGAGATGAGTCTAGGTGTAATCTCGCCATATAGAGGTCAAGTAAATTACTTGAAAGAACTGTTGCCAAATTACGGTGCAGATGTCAACACTGTGGATGCATTCCAAGGTCAAGAGAGGGATATTATTGTAGTTAGTCTAGTAAGAGCAAATGAAGAAATGATAATAGGCTTCCTAAAAGATTACCGAAGAATGAACGTGGCCATGACCCGGGCTAGAAAAAGATTAATTCTAATAGGAAATAGTGCAACCATAGGAGGAGATAAATTCTACGGTGATTTTTTAGAGTTTGTGGAAGCTAATGGCAGTTACAGGAGTGCGTGGGAGTATGTGTAGATGAAGTTAGAAAATCATACTTCAAATCATTTCCCATCACCTCTGAAAACGATCAGAATGGTGTAAAAGAGAATTTTAAAATCTACGGATAATGACATATTCTCAATGTAAATCACATCATACTTCAACCGCTGAATCATCTGTTCTACATTTTCAGCATAGCCATACTTCACTTGTCCCCAACTGGTGATTCCTGGTCTAACTTTTTGTAAATGTCTGTAATGCGGAGCTTGCTCCATAATGAGGTCAATGTAATGCTGCCTTTCAGGTCTTGGCCCTACCAGAGCCATGTCTCCTTTAATGACGTTATAAAACTGTGGAAATTCATCAAGTCTAGTTTTCCTGAGAAACTTACCCAGTTTGGTTATTCGAGAGTCATGCTTACTACTTAGCTGAGGTCCATTAGATTCCGCATTCTCCACCATAGTTCTGTACTTATATATGGTAAACGGTTTTCCATGTAACCCAATGCGCTGCTGCTTAAAGAAAATAGGGCCAGGAGAACTTATCTTAACCGCTATAGCTAGGATTAAATAAATAGGAGAAAAAACCAGCAGTGCTAATCCAGCTAGGAAGAAATCCATAAACCGCTTCAGAACGAACTGCCACTGAGGCATAATATCTCTATTTACTTCTATAAGTGGTAACCCGAAAATACTGGTCATTCTAACAGATCCACTCATGATATCATACATATCAGGAACTATCTTTAGTTTAATATCTAGTCCTTCCAGTTGATTTAGAATCTGACCTATTTTTTTATGATCTGAGGATTCCAGGGCTATAATCACTTCTTCTATTTCATTCTTAATGATAATAGACGAGAGCTCAGAATACTCTCCTAATTTGCTCAGGTATTTTTCCAGTACGTTATCTACACCGTTCACTTTTACATATCCCAGAAATTTGAATCCTGGAGACTTTTTGAGCTGCATGATCTCTTCATACATAGCTAGCGCACGTTCGTTTCCTCCAAGGATAAGTGTGTTAAAACCAATTTTACCAGAGTGAATCTGCTTTACAGTTCTGCTGGTGAGAATAATCCTAAAAGTGAAAGTGAAAATGAAATGACTCAGAAATAGAACCAGTAAAGACTCATAATAATCCTTATAGTTATAAATCTGGTCGTCTAATAAGAATGCAAAGAATAAAACAAGCACTCCTAGCACTGTTACGGAGAATACCTGTCCAAGCTCTTTTAATCTATGTCTTCTATAAATGTCTGAGTAAAGCCCCACTAACACATGTAGCGAAATCCAAAAAATAGGGATCAATAGAAGCGCATAGAAGAAATTAGTGTTAAACTCTAGCGGTGCAAATTCGATGCACTTCTTTCTATAGATGAATAAAGCAAGCCATGCCAATGCTGCAGAAAGAGCATCGGTAAAAACATATTTGAGAGTTTGAAGCTTGCTATTCATATTAGGCTTAATACACTACTTTTAAATTGTCAAAGTATATGAGCGGGTCATTATAATTAGCAGATCGGGTAACTTCTAGATAAACTTCAAATTCATTAGCACCTGAATTCTCACTAACAAAATTTGTCAGGTTAACATAGATTTTACTCCATTCCTGAGTTTCTTCATTTGTAGGTAAAACGATCACTAAATCAGAAGTAGCTTGAGCCGTAGTTCCGGCCACAGTTCCTTGAATACCTATGGTAAAAGGATGGTTAGCTGCGTAGTCTAATTCTAAATAAACCGGTTGTCCGCTTGGTAAATCCAAAGCCTCTTCGGTAAAAGCTAAGAAGTAATTATCATCTTCATCCATATCTATAAAAGCAGACCCATCTTCAAATGCCAAGTCTTCATCCACCAGAGAAAGTTGTCCTTCGCTAACATCAGATTCTTCTAGGGAAATACTCGTGTCAAATTCTGCTGACCAAATCACCGAATTCTCGGTGTAGCTAATCTCTGGAGCTACAAAAACTGTATCCAGCGGACTAAAATCAATAGTCTCTAAAACATTGGTATAAAAAGGATATGGAAGCCTTACCGTACTTATTCCGTTCTGTTTAATTATGGGTGTAAGTCTTACGGGTGAATCTCCTTCAGCCAAAATGGGTACAGTGGCAGGAAGTTCAAAAAGACCAATTGTCTGTCCGTCCAGAGAAACATTTACCTCAGAAATATTAGTGCTTTCACTTCCCTGAAATTGATCTGTAGTAAGATTAAACTCGCTTATTTGTAAAAAACTAGGGAGATCTTCTTCTCTATCTAAAACGCTACAGGATGATAAGAAAAGGATAAAAAAGGATAGTGTAAGTAGATTCTTCATCGCATTCTAATCGAGGGTAAAAAGCCCGCGAATATAAGATTTAGAAGCCGTTTAGAGCTATTATTGGTTTAAGGGTTTTCACAGGAGTTTTTCTCCTGTAAATTCTAAACGCTGAGAACTTTATCCTAGTATGTTATTCTGATTTATTTTTCCAAGAATCTGATGAGCGGCTTTTAACGCTTTAACACCATCATAAATATCTACAACCGGTCTGGTGTCATTTACTATAGAATCGTAAAACGCAGCCAGTTCATCTCTAATAGGATTACTATCTGCTGAAATAGAAGGTCTATCAAAGGATATTTCTTTACTCTTTTTACCAGCTCCTAACTCCATAATAACACTGAAAGGATCAGGAGCGCCTTCTACATCTTTCATTTTTACTATCTCAGATTTTTTCTCTAGAAAATCTACCGATATATAAGCGTCTTTTTGAAAAATTCTGGTTTTACGCATGCTTTTCAGAGAAATTCGACTAGCCGTTAAATTAGCCACACAACCATTTTCGAATTCTATTCGAGCGTTACAGATATCAGGAGTTTCGCTCACTACTGCCACTCCACTCGCGTGGATTTGTTTTATTTCGGAGTTCACACTATGCAGAATGATGTCTAAATCATGAATCATAAGATCCAATACCACAGATACATCCGTACCTCTAGGGTTAAACTCGGCTAATCTGTGGGCTTCTATAAAACCAGGGCTTCCGATGTGTTTTTCTGCGGTTAAGAAAGCTGGGTTGAATCGTTCTACATGCCCCACTTGCAGTTTTAGACCTGTGGATTCTACAAGCTTCGTGAGCTCATCTGCCTCTTCTATAGTGTTGGTTATGGGTTTTTCTATAAAGACGTGTTTTCCGCGGTGCAAT
>CAZTVP010000027.1:9182-12016 GCA_964616995.1 uncultured Comamonadaceae bacterium | reverse complement strand
AACAGTATGAGATTCTCATCTATTCCACCTCCTCTAACATTAAACCCAGTAGCTCCTTCTCCTACGGTAGTGACACCAGGCATAGTTTGCACCGCTCTAATAACATCAACTTCTCCTAGTAGAGCCGGAATTCCAGAAATGGTTTTGATGTCCATTTCATTCACTGACATTTCTACATCTCTAATGTTTTTATTTTCTGCTTCACCTGTTACTATGGCCTCATCTATATCTATACTAGAACTGCTTAACTCAATATCAAAAGATGTGTTTTCAGTGATAGTAAAATCCTTAAAAATGTCATCATATCCTATGAAAGAGAACCTAATTTTATATTCTCCAGTCGTTAGCGGAAGCGAGTAAAACCCATAAACATTAGTAGAAACTATGACTTCATAATCCTCTGTACTCACCGTGGCGCCTATGAGCTCTTCACCGTTAGCGGCATCTCTCACATATCCTGAGAGATTGAACTTTTCTTGGGCTTGTAAGGTTGAGCCCAATAATAGGAAAACAGCTAGGAGTCCTTGATAGATTGACTTTTTCATCAGATTGGTTTCGAGCACTTAAGGTTGACTAAATGCTTTTTATTTGAGGTGCAAAAGTCGGACAAAAGTGTCCTCAAGAAATTACAAAGCGTATTGTTTAATTCTTAAAAATGTTAAATGGGTGAATTATCAATTTGAACTATCTTCAAAATCTTAGTATGAAAATCGTATTTACACTTCTCTTTTTATTCCACCTAGTTGTATTCAATGCGCAGGAGATTCAGCTCGTAAGTAAAGACATGAGTGAATGCATGGGGCATGAACATGAAAACTATTTGAATGTTCAATATTTAGATTCTGGTCTTGTCAGTATGGACTTTGTATTGATGGGCAACTGTAACATGAATGATAGCATAAACTATAGATTTTACAATGACACCTTAAAACTTGACTATGGATTTATAACCCCTACAACTGAGATAGAAACTGTTTATGACACGATTAGAAATACAAACAAATTGAACAAATTAAGCTTAACACCCTTGTATGGTGATTATGCACAAATCGTTGAAGAAGACACTGTTCTTTGGACAGATTCACTGTTAGTGATAAAAATTGATTATAAGTATCAAATCATAGAACACTATGATTGTGAATGCACATTCTGTTTTCAAATTATTTTTTCAGGGTTAGATACTGCTAATCTCATCGTAATTGGAAATGAGAATACAATTCCTTATTTCCCTGAGGGCGTGAAGATTTATGAAGAAACTTTTGACTTTCATTTAGGAGAAAAAATCAACTTCACTGATAGATATGGAAAGAGACAAGGTCAATGGATTTACTGTGATGATGAACAAAATGAAGAATACATCATCTTTTATAAGAATAACAGTATAATCCACACTAGAAAATTTCATTTCAGAACTAACGGAACTTTACTGAAAGAATATAGAGGTGAAAATGTATTTGAGCCTTTTTTAATAATCAACTACGATGATAATGAAACTGAAATCTCTAGAGAGTATCCTCAAATTGACTAAAAGCCAAACTCTATAAAAAACAAAAACCGACTTGCTTAAGGTCGGTTTTCGGAAGTGATTTATCTTGGATGAATCACTTCACCCTTGCTATGCTTTTTATTGCTGTTAATAAGACTGTGGGGACTAAAAAAGGGTTGCAGTTAGGAGGAAAAAAATGAAAATTTTAATTCAAAGCCTTTTTATATTTCGATTTAATTACCTGTGAATCAGTACCTAGCCTCCATCTTAACATGGCTAAAAAATTTACCCAATTTACTTTTAGGTAAGAGTTGTTTTCATACTTCCGAGCAGAAACTAAAGTGCTTTTAGGAATTAGTTTAAAATCTTGACCTGCGGACTTAGCTCTTTTTATCAAGTCGTACTCTTCCATGATTTCTAAATCTGCATAACCGTTTAATTCATTAAAAAATTCTCTGGTACAGAATAGAGATTGGTCTCCTCCTCTGAATGATAAAATGTTGAATCTAGTACACCATGAATTGAACTTGAGTAGCCACCGGTCTGAATCGAACTTGAACCTAAAGCCTCCTATTTTAGCTCCTTTTTTAGATGCGGAAAGAATGTCTCCTTTCCAAGTCTCTGGTGGAAGTGTATCCGCATGCACGAAGTATAGAATATCTCCAGAGCACTTCTCAACTCCATAATTCATTTGCACCGCTCTACCCTTTTTAGGACTTTCAACCCATTGAACATGGTTAAATGATTCTACTTTAGCTTTGGTATTGTCCGTGCAACCTCCATCCACTACTATAATCTCAGTACTAGCTATATCTCCCGTATTACCAAGGTGTGACAGCAGCTTACCGATACACTTTTCTTCATTTAAAGCTGGAATAATAACTGAAATTCTCATTCTTGAAAATGCAATTCTACTTTGCATTGAGCGGTTAATTGAACAAATTTAGCCTTATCATTGGTTCATGATGAAACGAAATGTATTGTGTTTTGCACCGCTGATAATTATTATTAGTCTTATGACTATTTCCTGTAGTAACCAAGACCCGCTAAAAGCTTCATGTGATTCTTCCCCGGTAAATCATGAGTTATATGACAGTCTGCTACAAGCCCATGTTACTAAGGATGGCAGAGTCAATTATCAAGGATTTATTAAAGACAGCTTAAGATTTAATTTGTATTTGAGCGAGCTAGAATCCAATCACCCTACTCGGAAATGGTCAGATAATGCTCGGCTGGCTTATTGGATAAATGCTTACAACGCTTTTACCATAAGGTTGATAATCCGGAATTATCCGGTGAACAGCATAAAAGATTTAGGCGGTGGAATTTATAAGGTGAACACTTCCTG
>CAZTVP010000027.1:0-9172 GCA_964616995.1 uncultured Comamonadaceae bacterium | reverse complement strand
TCATAGAGATATGTGAGGAGGAATATGATTTGAATAATATAGAACATCAGAAAATCAGAGACCAGTTCCATGACCCTAGAATTCACATGGCTGTGAACTGCGCTAGTGTCTCTTGTCCTAAGCTTTTTAATAGGGCATTTACTGAAGAATCAGTTCAGAAGCAGCTTGACCAAGTGTCCTCTGAGTTCATTCATAACCAAACCAAGAACTTCATAACCTCAAAAAAAGCTGAGCTATCTAAAATTTTTAAATGGTACGGTGGCGACTTTAATCAAAAAGGAGAAAGTGTGATTTCCTTTATTAATTCCTACAGTGATATAAAAATATCAGAAGCTACTGATATTCAGTATATGGATTATGATTGGGGACTGAATGAGTGATGGTTATGAGATTTACTTCAACCTCACCTCCGTATCCCAGTTCTTTTCAGTATCGAAAATATCCTTTAAGCTGTACTTGATAATTACTTGATTATCTTGAGTTCCTTTGTTGGCCACATCACTTATTACATCTTTTACTTTTCTAGGAAAGGTTAAAGTAGAAGTAACTTGTAGCATGTCTCCTGCTTGTTTCATTTCTTCCATTCCTTCTTCATCTGAAGTCATGCCTTCATCTTTCATCATAGTAATGTAGAACTTCTTTTTTCCCTTACTAGACATCTCCCATTTAGCTAGTGAACCTAACGGAGAATCGTCATCACCTTCGCTTAAGTCTTGGCTATTCAGCGTGTTCAATGATGCTAAGTCTTCAAAATCGTAAGAGAAAGAGATTTTATAATTCTCTTCATCTGCCATTACTTTAGCATTAGATATTCCCTCTACAGCATTTATCTTTTCTTCCATAGCCTTTTTCTCAGCTTCAGGGATAATTTCTTCAGATTCTTTATCCTCCCCTCCCATTTCTGCTACTCCTGACATATCTAAAACACCTTCGTATTTTCCACTCCAGTCAGACTGAAAGGCATATTCTTCTTCAAATGAACATGAGGACAAACTCAGAATAATAATTATGGCAATGCTTAAGAAATACTTCATCAAATTAAATTTTATACAAATATATACGGGTTAGGATTCGTATTTCCTGACTAAGAAAATATTATTCCAAAGTATAAGAGTTCTCGGTAAGAATGATTTCAGAGATGGAAGAGAATAACTTTAAACCTATACTGGCTTCGCGTGCCATGACAAGTCTCTGCTTAAAAATGTCAATTTCTAAATCTGATAACGAAGGATATCCGTAGGCAATGAAATCCCAAAGACCTAGACATTCATCCATTCTATCTCCTTCATGGAGTATTTCTGTTTTAGAAAGATTTAGCGCTTTTTTGAACTCATCCATCATAGAATCTATCATAGCTTGAGAACCTGAGAGATAATAAACACATTCTGATTCGTGGATGAGAAAACATCCGCTGACTTGGCTACGAACTGCTTCTGAATGCAGCTTTTCTTTTAGCCTAGCAGTTTGTTTCTCGTCAAGTGGAGATGAAATCATGCTATGTAAAAGAATCTCTCTCTGCATTTGCTAAAAGTACCTATTCATTCAACGAAAAAACTCCCTTGAAAATTTCAGTTCTAAATAGGAATGCAATAATAGTTAGGAGCGTTTAAATGGAGCTGTGTTTTGACTAAAGAAATCTTGCGGGTAATTCTCATCATTACCAAAACCTAGCTCTATGTCTCTTCCATCATAAGGAATGTAGTTAGTTCCGAAGATATAATCCCATAGACTTAATGAGATTCCAAAGTTCACTCCTCTAGAACCTTCTGGAATAACTTTACTGTGATGCCAAATGTGCATCTTAGGATTATTCAGCACATATTTAAGTGGTCCATAGTCTAATGCAATATTGGCATGATTCAAATGACCTATGGCTATGTTTATGTAGTATATGACAAACACACTACTAGGCTCGAAACCTCCTATGAATAATAGTGCCAAGTACTTAAATGGCTCGTACACCAGCGTTTCCATCCAATGGTATCTTAAATGCGCTGCAAAACCCATTTCCTTAACTGAATGGTGAATCTTATGAAATCTCCACAGAAAAGGAACTCTATGAAGCATATTATGGACTAACCACTGCGTAAAGTCCAATACCAAAAAGAAGATAATTACTTGCCAGACATAAAGTAGCTCTCTTAACGAGAAAAGAGAGAGCATCTCGGTGTTACCTCCTAGAAGTGCGGAGAACGAATTACTCGTTACTGCTGCTATAGCAGAGAAAACCACTAGTCTGAAAATGAAAAAATTGAAGAACATATAGAATGTGTCCAACCAAAAGTCTTTTCTAAAAATAGACTGATTTTTTCTCCAAGGAAATAAGATTTCTAATCCCCAGACCGCCAGTGATAAAACCACCAGCCACCAGAAATAATTCTGATACCACGGCACGGTTTGAAAAGTAATTTCCTTCCATAAATAAGAAGCGTAACCTGAAAAAGCCGATTGAATAATCTCTAACATACTAGTTCAATTCACTTATGGCATCATAGACATCAGACACATTGATTACGGATTTAAATCCGACTTGTTCCATAAGTTTAGCCGCTTTAACACTTCTTCCTCCAGCTTTGCAATACACAATTACTGGTTTCTCCTTGTCTAATTTTTCTATCTTGGACTGGAAGTCTTTATCTCTAAAATTAATCTTGATGCTATTCTCTACAGCCGCTATTTTATACTCTTCTGGAGTTCTTACATCTATAACCTGGTAAGTTTCGTCAGATAGTTTTTCTTGAACTTCTGCAGCAGTCATGTGAGTAATAACCTGAGTATTAGATTGGGAACAAGACACTATAGCCGTGATGGCCAAAAACAAAATGAATTTTCTCATACTTTCAAAGTTAAATATTACCATCACTACTGAGCATCACAGCTATGTTTCTAGTGCTTGGTATTTTGGAAAAGATAATAATCAGAACTACCATAATAGGTACACTTAATATCATTCCTACCACTCCCCATATTAATCCCCAAAGGGTTAAAGAGAGAATTACTACCAATGGACTGATATTCAAATTCTCTCCCATTATTCTTGGCTCTACTACATTTCCCACTATTACTTGAATAATGCCCACCACTATTAAAACAAAGAGCGCCACACCAGACTGCTCTGGATACTGAATAAGACTCATAAGCGCAGGGAAAACCGTAGCTATTAATGAACCTACTGTAGGAATATAATTCAGGACAAAAATTACTATGGCCCAAAACAGCGCAAAGTCAACTCCAAGTAGCAATAGTCCTAAATAGCTCAATACTCCTGTAATCAAGCTCACAATGGTTTTCAGTGTGATATAGCTTTCCACACTCTTAATTATCTGCTGGATGGTTTTTAGCGCATCTTCTTGTTTTTCCTTTGTGCTGTAAATAGCTTTAAACTTGGTTTTAAACACATTCTCCTCTAGAAGCAGAAACAGCAGATAAAGAATCACCATAAATGAGTTGCCCAGAAGATTAGTTAGTGCTCCTAAACTCGACTGAAGTATTCCAGCTATATCTATGTTTCTTAGTTGCTGAAGACCATTTTGCAACGCCTCTACTCCTACCAGTGCAGTGATTTTATCTCCAATCAATCTGAAATTCTCATTGTACTTCTGAAGATTATCTGGAGTCATAAAAGCCTTCACTTGTAGCGCTAATAATTGAGTGAAAAGGTAGAGCAAGCAAAGAATAATCAGTGAAGCCAAAGAGGTTGACAACCAGTAAGGCATCCGAATTTTGTTAGTCAGTAGTTTTCTGAACTTTCGAATGAGAAACCAAATCCCGATAGAAAACACCAAAGGAATTAAAAAACTTTCTAGATAAGTCAATAAAAATCCGATGAGAACTACGGTAATTAAAATGTATGTGAATCGGGTAAGTGACATGTGACTACTCTATTAATGATAAAAATTCCTGTTCTGTTATAATTTTAACACCTAAGCTCTCAGCCTTGGTTTTCTTAGACGGTCCCATATTTTCTCCCGCTACCAAGTAATCTGTTTTAGAAGAAATAGAACCCGCTACCTTGCCACCATTGGACTCTATGAGTGCTTTAAGCTCATTTCTACTCACCGACTGAAATACACCACTCACCACTAGTTTCTTTCCATTTAATAGTTCGGAACTGGCTTCAGACTCTTCTACCATAAAGTTCAACCCATGTTCCTTCAGTCGGTTTATCTGTTTCAGGTTTTCTTCATCAGAAAAATAAGCTGTAACGCTTTGGGCTATTCTGCCACCTATTTCATCTACGGCTACTAACTCATCATGAGATGCCTGAGCCAGTGCATCTATGTTTTTAAAATGCTTGGCTAACTTCTTAGCTACAGTCTCTCCCACATATCTAATTCCTAAGCCAAAAAGCACTTTAGGAAAAGTCTGCTTCTTGCTCTCTACTAGTCCGTTAATTAAATTATCTACTGATTTTTCAGCCAGTCGTTCAAGAGGAAGCAAGTCTTCCTTTGTTAAATCATACAAGTCTGCAGGAGTTTGGATTAAATCTTCTTGAAATAGCTGAGTTACTGTCTCTGCTCCCAATCCATCTACATTCATGGCTTTTCTAGAAATAAAATGCTCAAGCTTACCTATGATTTGCGGAGCACAAGAAAGAGTATTAGGGCAGTAATGCTGAGCTTCTCCTTCTAACCGCACTAATTCTGTTCCGCACTCGGGACAACAGTGAATAAATTCTAAAACCCTAGCACCAGGCGCTCTTCTCGTTAAATCTACATGTGTCACCTTAGGGATAATCTCCCCTCCTTTTTCTACGAAAACAAAATCTCCTACATGTAAATCCAGTTTTCTAATTTGGTCTTCGTTATGCAGTGATGCCCGCTTCACCGTAGTTCCAGCCAGACTAATAGGCGCTAGATTAGCCACTGGAGTGATAGCTCCAGTTCTTCCCACTTGGTATTCTACTCCTAATAATTCAGTGGAGATAGCTTCAGCTTTGAACTTATAGGCTATGGCCCACCTAGGACTTTTAGCTGTATTTCCCATTTCAGACTGGTACTGATAGCTGTTCACCTTAATGACTATTCCGTCTATTTCGAAAGGAAGGTTTTTTCTTTCTACTTCCCAGTAATTGATGAAATTCATGATTCCGTCTATGGAATCACATAACTCCACATACCGTTCAGATTCGCTAGGGACTTTAAAGCCCCACTTGGCAGCACTTTTAAGACTTTCGTAGTGGTTTCTTACGTCCTTTTCTTCTAGTTCCAAATTGTATAAAAAACAGTCTAAACCTCTGGACGCCACCACCGAACTATCCTGTAGTTTTAATGTTCCTGAGGCTGTGTTCCTTGGGTTGGCATAGAGCTGTTCACCCGCGGATTCTCTCTTTTCATTGAGTTCTTTAAAGCGGTGCAATGGTAGAAATATCTCTCCTCTAATTTCTAACTGGTCAGGAGCCTCAGCGGCCAGCTTTAGTGGAATGGTTCTGATGGTCTTTACGTTAGTAGTCACATCCTCACCTACTGTTCCGTCTCCTCTGGTTAATGCTTGTTTTAGCACTCCATTTTCATAGGTGATGCTTATAGCTACTCCGTCATATTTCAACTCACAAGTATAATTCAACTGCTCATCTCCAGTTAGCTTTATGGCTCTCTCAGCCCAGTCCTGAATATCTTGAACGTTGTAAGAATTGCTCAAGCTAAGCATCGGATTCTTGTGCGCTACTTTCTGGAATTTATCAGTAATATCTCCACCTACTCTCTGCGTGGGAGAATCCTCAGAAAAAAACTCCGGATGTGCATCTTCTAGTTCTTGGAGTTTCTTCAGCTGCACATCAAATTCATAATCAGTGATGGTAGGTGAATTCAGAACGTAGTAATTATGATTGTGCTTTCTGAGTTCTTCTCTCAGCTTTTCGATTTCAGTTTTTACACTCATGATACTCACAAATGTAAATGTTCAACCCGAAATAAGTTTAAGATTTTTGAGCACGAATCATTCGTTCTTTTCCCTGAAGGTCTTTTAAGATTTGAACAGTTTGGAAACCGCCATTTTGAAAAATGGCAGCAGTCTCCTCAGCGTATTTTTCATGAATTTCCAGAAATAAAAACCCTCCACGCTGCAGTATTTCATTTGTCCTAGCTAGAATGCACTTGTAGAAATACAGTGGGTCTTCATTTACAGAAAAGAGTGCCATCTTAGGCTCATGTTGGATAACATGTTCACTTAGGTCTTTTTCTTCTTCTATTCCTATGTATGGCGGATTGCTAATGATGACGTCAAACATTCCTAAATCTGTTAGGTCATCTTCCATGGAAGCTTGAGTGAAGTGCACTGCTAAGCTGTTTTGCACCGCGTTTTTAACTGCCACTTCTAAAGCAGTTTTAGACAAATCAATTCCCGTAGCTTGAGCTCCCTGATTTAACTGTTTAATGCCCAAAGCTATGCATCCACTTCCTGTACCAATATCTAAAACAGAAGATTCCGAGGCCACTACTTTAGACGCTTCCATGACCAATTCTTCGGTCTCTGGACGAGGAATAAGGACATGCTTATTTACATATAAATCAAGGTCTAAAAACTGCGTGTGATTGGTAATGTACTGAAGTGGAATGCCATCGTTTAACCGTTCCGTTATTTCGGTTAATGTAGCTTCTATGTTCTGGAGCTTCGTATTATCAGCTTGAGAAGTATAAAACTGAGTCTTAGAAATATCAAAAAGTCTATCAAGCAGATAAAAAAACATCTGCTCCTTTTCTCTCTCAGAAAAGCTGGCTTTAAGGTTAAGCTTAAAAGTTTCCTTTAATGAATGAAGTGATTCCTCCACGTTAATCACTTAACCCTTTCAGAATAAGCGTAGCCGTGGCAGGGTTAGTAGCCAAAGGAATATTGTGCACATCACAGATTCTCATGAGCATAAGCACATCAGGTTCATGCGGGTGCTTGTCTAATGGGTCTCTAAAAAAGAATACCATGTGGACTTTCCCTTCTGTGATTTGGGCAGCTATTTGAGCATCTCCTCCCATAGGGCCAGAAGCTACTCGTTCTACTTTTAAACCACCGGCTTCTACATGTGAACCTGTAGTGCCAGTGGCTATCAAAGTAATATTTTCCTGCTTTAAAATTTCATGTGAATCAGAAAGAAAGCGAACCATGTCTGCCTTCTTTCCGTCATGCGCTATAATAGCTATCTTCATTCTATTTTTTTACAAAAACCTGGTAGCCATTGGCATCTATCTCCTTGGTACCAGTGAGGTAAAGACTTAGTGTTTCTGCATTGAACACACTTGTATAATTACCTTCTATTTCTTTAGGTGTATTTACCTGTTGTTTCTCGTCTGATAAGTTGATAAGAGTGATAACTTCATTGTCTCCTTTAGCTCTTCTGAACATCAGTAAATCCTTATCGTTAGTAGTGCTTATTCTGGTAAACATACCTCCTTCAGTTCCATTCCATAAGGCTGGATTGTCTTTTTTGGTTTTAATCAGTGTCTTGTAGAACTTTTGGAGCTCTGGCTGTGGTTTTTGGATAGTATCTTTTTCAAAGAATCTAAGTCTTCTGTCATTTCCAAATTCCTGACCACTGTACACTAAAGGCATTCCATAATAGGTAAACGCTAATACCGCCATGGCTTTATGGTTGTCTCCCATTCTTTCGAACACAGTTCCATTCCATGAGTTCTCATCATGGTTAGTAGTGAACATCATTCTGTAGTCATTCGTAGAAAAGTTTTTCTCTTCCCATTCTAAATAAGCTATTAAAGAATCTAAAGGCCACTCCTGAGTTGCTATATGATTAAACACATGGTGCGCGTACCATCCATAACTCATATTAAACACCTTCTCATGGTGCTCTGGAAGCTCAGCTTCTGCTAACATGAAAATATCTGGCTTAGTTTTTCTTAACTCTACTATAGCTTGCTCCCAAAAATCAAGTGGAACTTCCATGGCTACATCACATCTGAATCCATCTATTTTGGCTTCTGTTAACCAGAACTTCATAGATTCAATCATGGCTAATCTCATATCCTCATTTTCATAGTTGAGGTCTGCTACATCTCCCCAGTCTGGATTAGGAGGTAAAATAGTTCCTAAAGAATCTGTAATGTACCAGTCTTTATGACCTTCTTTTATCCATTTACTATCAAAACTCGTGTGATTAGGAACCCAGTCTAAAATCACTTTCTGACCTAGTGAGTGCGCTTTTTTCACTATAGATTTAAAGTCTTCCATAGAACCGAACTCAGGATTAGCAGCAGTGTAATCGCTGATAGAATAATAACTTCCTAAATATTTCTTTCTCTCTTCTGGGTCTTCTATGTCTTCTATGAATAAATCTCCTTTAGCCTTTCTCTTTTCTACTCCGATAGGCTGTACTGGCATAATCCATAAAATTTCAGAACCTAAATCAGCTATTCTATCCATATCTGCTTCGAAGGCTTTAAATGTTCCTTCTGGTGTATGCTGTCTGATATTCACTTCGTAAATAGTAGCATCATTAGACCAGTCTGGATGACTTACTAATTGGTTTTCAGCCGTTTCAGATTTCTCTTCTGCCGTAGAACTATTTTTTACTTGTTCTGGCTGTGAACATGAAGCCAAAAAGGCTATCAGCGATAGTGTTAAAAGATGTCTCATTGTTTCAATTTATCTCACGCGAAAATACTACATAGTGTTAAAATCACACTAAGAGGTTTTCACACACTTGAATTAAAAACGATGGTTAGTTTAGAGCTTGTAGCATACCTTTGGCACAGTTTTAGAAATCAAACAGTTCTAGAAAAACAAACGATATGAATAAGCAAGCAAAATTCGGGATATTCACCATCCTTCTTATGTTTCTATTAGTAGGATGCCAATCATCTAATTACGGTGATAAGGTAAAAGAACCTTTTTCAGGAAATAAGTATGAATCAAATAACAGATGGTTCAGAGCTGTAGGAAAAGGCTCAAGCCAAAAAGATAATATAGCTAAGAGTAAAGCCGACTTAGCCGCTAAATCAGAATTAGCTGGTCAAGTAGAAACCAACATGAAGCAAGTAGCAGACCAGTATTTAGATGAAACTGGTTTAGGTGAAAACTCTGAAATGACGGATAAATTCTCAAGCCTTACTAGACAAGTCATGAACACTACTATAGTAGATTTAAGAAAAATAGGCGAAGAGAAATATGTGAAAGAAGGTGTTTATACTGTGTTCTTAGCCTATGAAATTAAAAAAGCTGCCATGTT
>CAZTVP010000026.1:5037-12040 GCA_964616995.1 uncultured Comamonadaceae bacterium | reverse complement strand
AGACAATCAACTAATTCAGGCTTATTCTTAACAGGTAGGAACATAAGCACTAAATCAACATCTGTTTTTATAACATTTGAGTCAAAGTGTTCTTTTAAGGCTCTACATTCTGTTTCTATTGACTGTAAGAAACTTTCGCAAATTGATGAATGAGAAGCGACTGAATCACTAGAGTAGGTGCAAACCAAAGGAATTGTTACTCCATCCAAAATCTCTTCTAAGGTCCGATTCTTATGAATTAAATCCAACCAATAATCTCTATCAGGAAAGTCAGAGGGTATTTTCCTAGATATCACATTGAACTCTCTCCTTAAATAATCACTATTTAGATGTATTCTAACGTCTTCAAGTAATCCGTTGACCCCTTGCTTACCATCAGTATACATTTTTGACTCTCCCAGCCAAAGACGCTTTTCACTGCCGTTTTCAACAATATGAACGCCATCGAATCCATGAACTGGAACATTTAAACTGTCTTTGAAAAACATCTTTGATAGAAGTGGGACACTGCCACAAAAGTCTCTCAGAAGAAGGTGTAGGATTAACTCTCCGAACTCTCCTCTTCTTTGATACTTATCTGTTTGATAGATTGTTCTAGCAGCCTCTCTTAGTTTTTCTACCATTTTAGTTAGTGGAATTTCTTTTGAATTGTGGTACCCTAAAGCGAATTCTGGAATAACATTAGTAATAACTTCTGCCAGTTTGTCTAATCTAAATTCTTCGTGTTCGTACCCAACTGTGAAAACCCTTAGGGTTGACTCGGATATACTCTCCTCAATTATATATTCGGACTGAAAAGGACGTTCATTTCTCATTCTAGTTAATGAATTGATGAATTGCGGTTGAACCAAATTCTATACCATTTGGAAATAACACACTACAATTGTTAATACAATAGTAATGAATTAATTAATAAACCGAAATCGATTGTTTCGTCTCTTCTTGAGTACAGACATAAATAAGTATAAGCTATAATCCGTTCTCAATTTTTGTTAGACTAACTTAGCTTATCTTAACTATCCTCTTGTAATCTTTCCCAGTAGTAGAAATCTCTATACTGTTCAAGACAATTATAGATTGAAGTAATCCTTTTAATTAAATTTTCTAAGTCTACCTCAACATTAGACCACGTATCAACATAAAAGTGATTTTCATCTTTTTTTGTGAAAGGGTATCTCGAAAAATCCATTTTATCATTTCTGTCAGTTGGATCAATTTTCTGCACTAACTCTTGAATGTATTCGCTTAAGTTCGAATTATCTAGATTAAATTCATTTGACTTTTTTTGTCCGTCAAGGTCCTTTACTCTGGATTTAACTGTATTAAATAATTGACTAATTCTATGCGTTTTGTCAATTTTTCTTTCAATTCCAATTAGTTCATTTAATGTTAAGATTAGCCCTTTTAGATATAATTCAATAGCATGATTAAAGTTCATGAAAATTGGGAAAATAACTATGTCCGCTGCTTTATGTTGGTTATTTAGTATTAAGCTATCACATAAAATTTGACTTGACAAAAAGTAGCCATCTCCTAAATTAAAGAGGTTCAGAACATCACTACTTTCCATACGCCAATTCAAAAATGCCATCTTCTCAATCACATCATTTCTCGAAAAAATTTCTTTAGGTGTAACGCTCATATTCTAAATTTAGCTTGATATTATTGAAGTCTATCATATGGAACAGATATTTTTCCATATACCACAATATATATATAGACTTTCCACTATTTAATCTCATTTTATCACTAGAGAATTTAAAATGGTAAACAAACAAGAGGCTGCAATAGTAGCCTCTTGTTTTTCTAATGAATCCTTGTTGTATTTGAATGATAATTGCCATAAAACCGAATATTCTAAATTTCGCAATTTAAACACAAGATAGGGGTTCATTTAGTAACTTCAATCTATGAATTCACAATCAAAACGCGTTGCTCTATGGCTAAGAGTCTCCACACAAGAGCAAGTAGAAGGAGATAGCTTAGAACACCATGAACAAAGGTGTAGAAGCTATGCAGAACTACAAGGATGGGAAGTGGCTAAAATATATCGCTTAGAAGGTATTTCAGGTAAAGCAATACTTGAGACTTCTCAAGCTCAAGAAATGCTTCAGGACGTAAAATCTGGACAAATAGAGGCATTAATCTTCAGTAAGCTAGCTCGTCTTGCCAGAAACACAAAAGAGCTATTAGAAATCTCTCAGGTCTTTCAGGATTCAAACTGCGCCATGATATCTCTACAAGAGAACATCGACACCTCTTCACCAAGTGGAAGGTTCTTCTTTACTCTTCTTGGTGCAGTTGGAGCATGGGAAAGAGAAGAATTAGTTGATAGAGTGAAGGCTTCGGTTAAGTCACGAGCAAAAGCGGGAAAATTCCTCGGTGGTCAGGCTCCCTATGGATACAAAGTAGAAAATCAAACATTAATTCTCAATCCCGATGAAGCACCGATAAGAAAGCTTCTATTCGAACTCTTTCTTCAACACAAGAGAAAAAAGACCGTAGCACGTCTCATAAACGAGAAAGGATATAGGACAAGAAAAGGAGCTAAGTTTTCAGACACAACTATAGGACGTCTTTTAACTGACCCAATAGCGAAAGGGCTAAGACGTATTAACTACACAAAGTCATTAGGAGAAGGAAAGAAATGGGAACTCAAACCTGAAGAAGAGTGGGAATATGTGAAAGTACCAGCTATTGTGTCAGAAGACGTATGGAACATGGTAAATTCCATTTTAGAAGATCAAACTCAAAAAAGAGTCCGTACTACCAAGCTTGCAACTCATCTATTCACAAACTACGTATTCTGCTCATGCGGTGAAAAGATGTATCTGAGAACTATGACAAAGAAATACACGTGTAAGAAGTGTAAATCTAAGATTCATAAAGATGACCTTGAAAGAATCTTTACCGAACTACTTAAGGACTTAACATTTTCGGAGGATTTATTAGAACAAGAAATACAGGAATCAGATAAGTATATCCATAGCCTCAAAGAGCAAATATTAAAGCTGGAAAAGGAAAAGACGAAGCTGGAAAACAAAACTAACTCTCTCATTGAACTACACACTCAAGGAGAACTACCTACGAAAAACTTTAAAGAGCACTTCACACCTGTTCAAAAGAGAATAGATGAAGTAAACAAAGAACTTCCGAGATTAGAAGCTGAAATAACCGCTTTAAACATCCAAAAGGACAGCAGTGACACTCTCATAAAAGAAGCTCAAGACCTTTACTCAAACTTCCCAAGTTTTGATGAAGAACAAAAGAGACGAATCATAGAACTCGTGACTAACAAGATTACAGTCAATAGAGAAACTGAAACCCTAGACGTGGATATTATTCACTTTTCGCCCTCCCCAAAAGGAGGTAACTTTGGCAACGCAAACATGTCCCTGTGGCTATTTCAATCATCCTGAGAAAGATTGCGTCTGTGGCCCTGGAATAGTGCACCATTATTTGAATAAAATCTCTGGCCCGCTGCTAGACCGAATAGATATTCATGTGGAAGTGACTCCTGTCAACTTTGATGAACTTACAGATAAGCGAGAAGGTGAAAAAAGCACGAACATCAGAGAGCGAGTGATGAAAGCTCGTGCGGTTCAAGAGAAACGCTTTGAACAAGACAAAGAAATTCATGCCAATGCTCAAATGAGTTCTAAGCGACTCAAGCAAATATGCGTTCTAGATAAAGCAAGTGAAGTACTGCTAAAGAAAGCCATGGAAAAACTTGACCTCAGCGCCAGAGCTTATGATAGAATCTTAAAAGTAGCTAGAACCGTGGCAGATTTAGGAGGTTCTGAAAATATTAAACCTGAACACATAGCTGAAGCAATTCAGTATAGAAGTTTGGATAGAGAGAGTTGGGTGGGTTAGAATGAGTAAGACCTGCCTGCGGCAAGCAGGTTTTAGATTTACGTGTTACGATTTTTTGAATTGAATTGTCACATCCTTTTATAGCACTAGACTTTAATATTCTCCTACCTTTGAACCTTAATGATTTTAATTACTGGTGGAACAGGAATAGTGGGAGCTCATGTGCTCTTTGAACTCGTGAATGATGGGTTGGAGATTAGGGCATTGCACCGCAGAAATAGCCAAACTCAAGTGGTAAAAGACTTATTCTGCTTTTACTCTCCGAACGGAGAAGAGCTCTATGAGAAAATTACTTGGGTAGAAGGAGACTTACTAGATGTTCCTTCGTTGGAGATGGCTACTGAAAATTGCACCGCGGTATTTCACTGTGCTGCTATGGTTAGTTTTTATGCTAAGGATTATAACAAGCTTCAAGAGGTGAATGGGCAGGGAACGGCCAATATGGTAAATGTTTCATTAGCTGCTGGCGTTCAGGAGTTTTACTATGTAAGTTCAGTAGCAGCCATAGGTAGATCTGCTAATACTCAAACCGTAGATGAAAACACCAGCTGGGAGCCATCTAAAGAGAATTCAGGATATGCGGTGAGTAAGCATGCTGCAGAAATGGAAGTGTGGCGCGGAGGAGAAGAAGGACTAAAAATAGCCATGGTAAATCCTACAATCGTTCTGGGGCCAGGCAGAACAGACTCTAGCAGTGGCACTATTTTTAGAGCCATCAAAAAAGGTCAGAAGTATTATACGCTGGGAGAAAACGGTTTTGTAGATGCCAGAGATGTGGCTTTTGTTATGAAACGGTTATTCGACCTTAAACAATTTGGAGAGCGGTATGTTTTAGTAGGTGAAAACTTAAGTTATAAAGCAGTAGCAGATTTAATGGCTGAACACTTGGACAAACCCAAGCCCTCGGTTTTAGCCAAACCGTGGATGACCAGCCTAGTTTGGCGGGTAATGAAAGCATGGTCTTTTATAACCATGTCTAACCCTATTTTAACTAAGGAAAGCGCTAGAAGTAGCCACAGAAAAACGCATTATCTGAATCAAAAAGTTAGAAACGAACTTGGGATTACCTTTAGAACTGCTAAGCAAGCTATTTCGAACGCAGCCGCTTTTTTTCAAGATTATCCAGCACATCTTTAGTTTCTTTTAAAGAATCTATCCTCCCTTTTTCTCTGGAAATTCTTACTTCTAAGGAATCGTAAATTTCTGCTATGACCTCCACTTGACTCACGTAGTAAGTAAGGTTCTCTCTGTACTGCTGCTCAGTAATGTTATGCTTTTCCCAGATCTGCTGATAGTAGCCCATTACCCTATCATTTATATCATCTTTACGAATTAACTTTAGCTTCAGCGTAGCTTCTAACAGCTGCACATCCATCATTACTTGCGTAAACTTTTCCTGATTCAAAAGACCTTCTGGTGCTGGTGGTAGTTCAGCTCTAAATGGCTCTGGAGCACAAGCCACTAATGAAATAAGTATGACGAAAATTAATGCTCGCATTATCTATCAAAGGTAACGCGCTTACCCATCTGATTCTTGTTCAACTCTCCTTTATGCCATGCTAAATGACCAGACACAAAAGTAGAATCTACAGCATACCTGAACTTTTCTCCCTCAAAAGGTGACCATCCGCACTTGTAGAGAATATTAGACTTCTCTACAGTATAATCTGCATCTGGATCTATAATGACTATATCTGCAAAGTATCCTTCTCTGAGGTAGCCCCTTTTTTCCATTTGGAAACAGTCTGCCAGCGCATGGCTTGTTTTTTCTACAATAGTTTCCATGCTGAAAACGCCTTCGTGCATCATTTGGAAAAGTGCTGGTACTGCATGCTGAACTAATGGTCCTCCACTAGGTGCAGAAAAGTAGGAATTGTTCTTTTCTTCTAAAGTGTGTGGAGCATGGTCCGTAGCTATTACATCTATCTTCCCGCTGTTTACGGCAGCTCTAATAGCTTCTCTGTCTAAAGCGGTTTTTACCGCTGGATTCCACTTGATAAAAGTCCCTTTATTCTCATACTGCGCATCAGTAAACCACAGGTGATGGATACATGCCTCAGCAGTAATATTCTTCTCTGTGAGCGGAATATCATTTCTGAAAAGCTCAAGTTCTTTGGCCGTAGAGATGTGGAGAATATGAAGTCTAGCATCACATTTACTTGCTAATTCTACTGCCTTAGCACTTGAAGTATAACACGCCTCTTCACTTCTGATAATAGGATGACTCTGAATAGGCACATTCTCTCCGTACTTTTCTTTGTAAATCGCTGTGTTTCTTCTCACTATAGCTTCTTCCTCGCAGTGTGTGGCTACGAGCATGTCACTTTCACAGAAGATGCGTTCTAGCACTTCCTCTTTATCTACTAGCATATTTCCTGTGCTAGAACCCATGAATACTTTTATTCCGCATACGTTTTTAGGGTCAGTCTTGAGCACTTCCTGCAGATTGTCATTACTTGCTCCCATAAAGAAGGAATAATTGGCCAGTGAAACTTCTGATGCTCTGTCATATTTTCGTTGCAATAGTTCTTGAGTCAACGTCTGCGGATTGGTATTGGGCATTTCCATGTAAGTGGTGATTCCACCAGCTACTGCCGCGGCAGATTCTGATGCTATTTCAGCCTTATGTGTCAACCCTGGCTCACGGAAATGTACTTGGTCATCTATCATACCTGGAATCACAAATTTGCCTGCTGCATCTACTACTTCTGTGTGAGGGTCAGCAGGAATTTCTCCATGTGGAGCTATTTGTTTAATTAGTTCATTTTCAATAAGAATATCCGCTTTTAAGCGTTTTCCTTCGTTAATTACTGTTCCGTTTTTTATGAGGTATTTAGCCATTTCTTCCGTGATTCTAGAGTCGGCTAAGTTAGGGGAATATGTGTTATCTGTTTTTGGGTTCGAGGTTCGGAGTTTGCACATTCGACTTTGCTGTGCTTGGCTCAGTGACCGAGACTAGAAATTAAATATCAAAAGTGCGCGAGCCAGTGCGACTGCATTCACTTATTGTCTTCTCTACTTATCAACTCTCCTAGCCACTTTTGAGAATCTCATTTTCCATACTCCGGTGAAAGCCTCGTTGAAAATTCCCATGCTCATTTTAGAAGTCCCTAGTTGTCTATCTTCG
>CAZTVP010000026.1:0-5027 GCA_964616995.1 uncultured Comamonadaceae bacterium | reverse complement strand
GAACCTCTTTAAGATTAAAGCCTAGTCGCTTGGCCGTGTATTTCATTTCTATCTGGAAGGCATAGCCAATGAACCTAATTCTATCTAAATCTATAGCTTCCAGCACTCTTCTATGATAACACACAAATCCCGCGGTGCAATCCCTTATTCCTAACCAAAGCACCGCATTTACATATATAGCCGCTCCTTTACTTAAGATGATTCTATCCAGTGTCCAGTTTTTTACATCTCCACCAGGAACATAACGGCTTCCTATGCTCATATCAGCACCATTCAAGCAGGCTTCTAAAAGACGCTCTAAGTCAGCAGGCTTATGAGAGAAATCAGCGTCCATCTCGAAGATGTATTCATAATCTCTTTCTAGCGCCCATTTAAATCCAGCTATGTAGGCCGTACCTAGTCCAAGTTTACCTTCTCTTTCTAGGATATGAATTCTAGGGAATTCAGCTTGCATTTCTTTTACCAATGCTGCTGTGCCATCTGGGGAACCATCATCTACCACCAGCACAGAAAAACCCGAAGGCAGTTCCATAACCACACGCAGAATGTTCTGGATATTCTCCTTCTCATTGTACGTAGGTATGATGACTAGATTTTTACTCAATGGTTATTCAGGTAAAATGAAGGGCTAAAAATAAGGTTTAGCTGGAGTGTATCTATCGAATCATTTTTAAAAAGTTCACCTCCGTTTCAGTGAGTTCTCTGTACTCTCCACGTTTTAGGTTTTTCTTAGATAGCCCTGCGAACATTACTCGGTCTATTTTAGTAGGAGTATATCCGAAATACTCCACCATCTTAGCTACTATTTTATTCCGATTGCTGCTGATTCTAAGCCCTATTTTATGTGCATCAGTACCATCTCCTACGAAGGCTACTTCATCTGCCCTAACCATAGACTCTCCTATCTTCACTCCAGTTTTCATTTCTTCTAGGTGAGCTGATTTTACGCGTTGTTTAATGTGCACCTCGTATAGCTGTGAAACTCCGTTTTTAGGATGAATCAGACGCTTGGCCATATCTCCATCATTAGTGAAAAGAAGCAGCCCCGTAGTTAATCTGTCTAATTTACCTACAGGATAAATACGCTCTTTACACGCTCCTTTTATGAGGTTCATTACTGTTCTTCTTCCCTTGGTATCATCTACAGAGCTCAACACATTTTTAGGCTTGTTCATGAGGAAATACCTCATCTTTTCCATGCTCAAAGTGCCTCCATCATACTTTACTGTATCTCCGGGTCTTACTTTGAAACCCATTTCAGTAACTATCTCTCCATTTACTTCTACCAGTCCAATTTTTATGAGTTCATCAGCTTCTCTTCTAGAAGCTACTCCACACATAGACAAGTATTTATTCAGCCTAATGGGCTCTTCTCCTATCGGAGTTTTCACCATCTTTTTGGCTGCTGGAAAATCTTGGGTAATTTTTCTGATTCCTTTGGTAGGCTGGTCTTTTTTAGCGAATGTTTTTTTAGCAGGTCTGCCTTTACCTGAAGATTTTGTGCCTCTCGGTTTAAAATCTTTCTTCTTCGGTTTTCTCATGGAGAATTATTTTATGAGGTGCAAAGATAGTCCGATTCTCGATTTACGATTTACGATTTACGATTTACGATTTACGATTTACGATTTACGAAAGTTGAAAAAGAGCTTTACTAGATATAACGAGGACATCTCTTAAATAATGTTACTTCTTAAAGCCTCAGACTTCTAGAAATTGGATAAATAGTACTTTACGTTTCTCTAAAATGAAAATGATGAAAGGAATTCTATCTATACTGTTTTGCACCGCGTTAAGTGTGACCTTATTAAGCCAAGATAAGGCTGCTGAAATAGAAAAGCTCTTACAGCGGTACCATGATTATGGTCAGTTCAATGGCTCCGTGCTGGTCTCACATGAAGGGCAAACGGTTTTTAAAGGTGGTTTCGGGATGGCTAATATGGAATGGGATATTCCAAACACGGCTACTACGAAGCATCGGTTAGGTTCTATTACTAAGCAGTTTACAGGGCTGCTTATCTTAAAACTGGCAGAGAAAGGAAAGATTGACCTTCACAAGCCTATCTCTTACTATTTACCTGATTATCCTAATCCTTATGGTGACCAAATTACTACGCATCATTTGCTCACTCATACCTCAGGAATCCCTAATTACACGAACTTCCCTGACTTTGGGGAGAAGTACATGAAGGAGTACTACAGCCCTAAGGATTTCATCACAGAATTCTGGGATATGGAACTAAATTTTAAGCCTGGAACTCAGTTTAGCTATAGCAATTCTGGTTACTTTCTACTGGGAGTTTTGATAGAAGAGCTTTCAGGAATGACGTATGAAGAGTTCTTGGAGAAGGAAATATTTGCACCGCTAAAAATGACGAATAGTGGATATGACCACCACAGTGAAATCATAAAAAACCGTGCTACGGGTTATGAAATGGAAGGCGGAAAGCTTATTAATTCTCCTTACCTGGATATGAGTATTCCTTATGCTGCGGGCTCTCTCTATTCTACGGCAGAGGATTTACTAAAGTGGCATAAAGGACTCTTCGGCACCAAGCTACTTCCTAAACAGCTCATAGAACTTTACTTTACTCCTCAGATAGCAGCCTGGGATGGTGCTTATTATGCGTATGGTTTTGCACTTGGAAATGAACCCGTGGGCAACGAGGGAGACAGCATTTATGTGCACTCACATGGCGGAGGAATTAACGGGTTCAACACTTACATTTCTCGTGCTCCCAAGGATAAATCAGTAATTATTTTACTTAATAATACAGGTGGAACAGCGCTGGAAGCTATGACTCATGGCATCCGTGGAATTTTAGCGGGTAAGAGTTATGATTTACCTCGAAAATCTGTAGCGCATGCCTTAGGTGAAGTCATAGACAGCGAAGGTATTCAAGCAGGTGAGGAATTTTTTAATAGCATTACTGACCTAGACGGCTATTACCTCAGCGAGCGTGAAATGAACAGCATGGGTTACATGTATCTACAAGCCGGGCAGTTAGATGAGGCGCTAGCAGTTTTTAAAATGAACTTGGACAGTCATAGAGAATCTTCTAACGTGTACGACAGTTACGCTGAAGCGCTTATGATGCTAGGCCGGAAAAAGGAAGCCATAAAGAACTACAAGATTTCTGTGGAGATGAATCCTATGAATGAAAATGGTATTTCTATGCTTGAAAAACTGGGAGAAGATGTAAGTGAATATAGAACATCTATAGAACTTACACCTGAGCAAATGAAAGTCTATCACGGTGAATATGAGCTGATGCCCGGTTTCACGTTAACGGTATTCACCGAGAACGGAGGGCTCATGGCTCAGGGAACTGGGCAGCCGCCATTTGCTATAAATGCTTCTGAAGAGCATACTTTCTTAGTACCTGAAGTGCAGGCTAGAATCGTTTTTCAGGTCTCAGAATCAGGTGAGACGGAAAGCTTGACGCTTTACCAAAACGGTCAGGAAATGCTTGGGTCTAAAATTTCTGAATAATGTTATTCTTTCAGGTTTCAGCGCTCGTTTTCTCAGCATTTTTCATGTTTAGCTGCGCAAATTCTTCTTCTCCTGAAATAGAGTTAGATGGATACGAAAAAGTATATTTTACTGGGACCTCAAATCTGAAGATGGAGGGTTACTTTAGAAATGGTGTGACAGATGGATTTGTGAAATACTTTGACGAATCCACAGGAAAAGTCATCCAAGAGGGACATTTTAAAATGGGAGTTAAACAAGGGTTTCATAAGGTTTACTACCCGTCTGGAGCCGTTAAGTCTGAAGGACATTATAAAAATGGTGAAAGAAACGGATATTGGAAACTATATGATGAGAACGGAACTGAGCGTGTAGAGAACTATTAAGTAGTCCCTATATACTATTCTGAACCATTCTACCGTTGGCAAAACTAATTCCTTTAACTCCTTACTAATGAGCTCTGATTCTTCCTTTCTAGACCGCCTAAACTACTGGGTAAAAACCTCTGTAGGTCTAAAGATTTTCACCATCGTATTTCTAGTGCTGATACTTCTGATTCCCATAGCTATGGTAGAAGATTTAATTAGACAGAGAGAATGGAAACAGACGGAAGCTACTCAGGAAGTGAGCAGCACTTGGGGAAGTTCTCAGACACTTACTGCTCTAGTTCTAACTGTTCCTTACATGACTTATCATACGGTAGAAGGAAAGGATGATGAGCCTGATAAGGTAATTGAGACCAAGAGATTTGCCCATTTCTTACCTAAGGAACTCAACATCTCTGGAGAAGTGCTGCCCGAAAAACGTAAACGCGGTATTTATGAAATCATCCTTTACAAAAGTGAATTAGAGGTCAACGGTAGTTTTAACCGACCTAACTTTAAGAAACTTAGCATTCCTGAAGAAGATGTTCTCTGGAACGAGGCTTATGTAGAACTTGGTCTCTCGGATTTAAGAAGTATTCAAAATAATGTGAGTGTAAACTGGGGAGGAGAAAAAGTAAACTTCGAACCGGGAGTGAAGAATAAGGACGTTATTTCGAGTGGAGTCAGCACAGCTATTCCATTAAATCCTGATGAGAAAAGCACTGACTTTAGCTTTACCATGAACTTTAACGGAAGTAATCAGATTCATTTTACACCACTAGGTGAAGTAACCAAAGTTCATTTATCTTCAGACTGGAAAGACCCTAAGTTTAATGGCGCATTTCTCCCAGACCAGCGCGACTTAACCGAGGGCTTCACGGCAGACTGGGAAGTGCTACACCTGAATAGAAATTATCCGCAGGAGTTTACAGGAAGCCTGCAGGGAACGGGACAATCCAGCTTTGGTGTGGAACTGCTAGTTCCTGTTGACCATTACCAAAAGAGTATGCGTTCTGTCAAATACGGAGTGCTGTTTATCTCATTAACGTTTCTGGTTTACTTCTTTACTCAGATTAAGAATCGACTTCGGATTCACTTTATTCAATACCTAATGGTAGGATTGGCTATCTGCTTATTCTTTACACTATTGGTAGCATTATCTGAGCATATTCCTTTTTACTTGGCGTATATCA
>CAZTVP010000025.1:0-12149 GCA_964616995.1 uncultured Comamonadaceae bacterium | reverse complement strand
AAGGTATATGATGTCTATAGAATTTACCGACATTTTATCCCTGATTTAAAAGTTTTGCACCGCTATATAGAACAGTATGGTATTCCTATGACATTTATTTATGGTAAGCACGATAGAGTGATTCATCATTCACTTGGTGAACGGTTTAAGGCTAGGTTGAACCAGCAGGACTTGGTAGATATTCATTTACTGAATAAAGGCCACGTGATTTTAAATGCGGATACAGCGGCTTATGTGAGGGAGCATGAGCTTTGGTTCTTTTAAGTTGATAGGTTTGTTAGGCACACAAGCTAGCCCGTCTTCCTTAAAACTAAATCTACCATAGTTAATAATCACTATTCAAGAATTTGACTTCTAGCATTTTCCTTCGTCTATAAAACGTACTTTTGTTTCAGTGAGCATTTTTAACCAAATAACTTCTATCCGAAACTCTGGAAAACGAGGATTGGCTGTTCTATTAGACCCCGATAATATGGGTTCTCCGGAAGCTAGAAAGCGCATCATCACTATGGCTGAACAGTGCGGAGTAAATGTGTTCTTGGTAGGTGGAAGCCTTATGACGGAGGATTATTTGAATGCTTGTTTTGAGGACATAAAGAAATACTCTTCTATTCCTTCTATTTTATTTCCAGGAAGTCCAGTTCAGCTGCGCAAAGGTGCAGATGCCGTTCTGTTTTTATCCTTGATCTCAGGAAGAAACGCGGATTTATTAATTGGTCAGCACGTAATAGCCGCTCCACTCATTAAGCAGTATGGTTTAGAAACTATTTCTACAGGCTACATGCTAGTGGACTGCGGAAAAAGCACTACAGCCTCGTACATATCTGGTACCTCACCTCTTCCTTATGATAAGCCTGAAATAGCCGCTTCTACTGCTCTGGCAGGTGAAATGCTCGGGCAAAAAATGTTTTACTTAGACGGAGGCTCTGGAGCCGCTCAGCCAGTTAGCGCTGAGATGATAGCTGCTGTTAGTAAAGCTGTAAATGCTCCGCTCGTAGTAGGTGGTGGCATTCGCACTGCTGAGCAAGCAGATGCCGCTTACACCGCTGGCGCTGATTTGATCGTCATAGGAACAGCTTTTGAAGAAAATCCTGATTTGATTTTCGATATTAATGCGGTGAGAGTGAATAATTAAGTATCTTTAAGGGATGACTTTTCATGAAAAAAAAATTGAGCTGATAAAGAAACTTGTGGAAATTCAAGATCAAGAACAACTCGATCAAATCGAACAGATTTTAGCCTCGAACAACTATCCCGACCTTAGTGAGGAACTCTTATCAGCTCTTTCTGACGCTGAATCCTCTTATCAAAACGGAAATGTGGACACACATGAAAATGTGATGAGAAGAATGAAAAACAAGTTTCCGAATCTATTTTAACCATTCTATATGATAATCATATGGACTAAAGAAGCGGAATACGACTTTGAACAAAATATCAGGTATCTTACAGAAAACTGGTCAGAAGCTGTAGTTTACGATTTCATAAATGCTACAGAAAGAACCATTGAATTAATTGGTAATAATCCCAAATTATTTAAACACTATCTCACTACTAAAGTTAGATGTGTTCCTATAGTAAGCCAGATTACTCTGTTCTATAAAACTACCCTAAATAATGAAGTGGTCTTATTGAGGTTTTGGAATAATTATCAATCTATTGATAAACTAAAAATCTGATTTTTGATAGAAATGCGGTGAGGACTTCTCTTTAGTTCTTTCTGAAGAAGAACTATATCCAACCACTCTCCATTCTTAAACCCCACTTTTTTCAGATGTCCATTTTTTTCGAATCCTAGTTTGAGGTGAAAATCTACACTCTTTAGATTGGCTTCATCCACTACACCTATCATTTGTTTATATCCTTTTTGCACCGCTGAACCTATTAAATGCTCCATAAGCTTGACTCCAATTTCTTTTCCTCTATGATCCTTATGCACATAAACACTATGCTCTACAGTAAACCTATAACCCATCCTTCCACGAAACTTCCCGTAAGTAGAAAACCCTAATACCTCACCAGATTCTTCCCAAACAAAAATTGGAAAACCTTCATTTAGTTTATTCTGATACCATTCTTGAACTCGAGCTAATTTCCATGGCTCTTCCTCATAAATGGCCGTAGAATTAAGGATAGCCTCATTTGTAATTTCTAATATGGCTGGTATATCACCATCTTTTGCGTTTCGTATCATCAGTCAAGAATGTGTTTCTTTTGGGCTTCTACAAGCAAACCATCTATTTCGGGTTATAATGTCATATATCCAATCTCGGAAAAATGAGTGAGTTCTTCATGGGTTTCCCAATTCCTTCTACTTCTTCATCATTTGAGTAGTAAACACCTTTTCATTTCCTTGGTAGATAACCAGCTGATAAATGCCAGAAGCCAATTCTGAAACGTAAATTTTATCAGAAATTCCTATTTGACTAAAAACAACTCTTCCTGACGAATCATAAATAACCACATCTATATTTTCTGATAATTCTCCATACTGAATAATCAGAGTTTCTGTGACTGGATTAGGGTACACTAAAAACTGGTTTAAAATCTCTTGAATATGATTTGAAATACAATCTGGTTCATCATAGTTAACTGCGTTACAGCAAGCATCTAATCCACCTGCACATACTAAAAGAATGTCTTCAGCACCTTCCACCGGAACTATACCTGCTAAAGTTATGGGCAGGTCATTTACGTTAAACTCTCCCTGATAATCTAAAAAAGCTGTTACTTCTATAAAATCTGTAAGTCCGTTAATTATATCTGCATTAAAAGTCATACTGTAAGTTGAGTCTGAATCACACTCTACATTATAAACCTCAAGGTTTTCTATGCTACAGAGACCATTATCTATACAATCAGGAACCATATACTGTAAAGTAGAACAGCATGAATCATTATCACCTACACAAATCTCTATAGTATCATAATTAGATTCATTAGCCTCTACACCAAGGATGCTAATAGGAAGACTTTCTATAAAAAAAGATCCATTGAAAACACCGTTTATCCATATATCTATAAAATCGTTTCCAGAATCTATAATTTCCGCATCAAACGTTAGCACATAAGTTGAATCTGATTCACATTCCATGTTTATGACTTCTATTCCTTCTATCCAGCAGTCTCCTACAGGACATTCAGCTGCGCCAAATTCAATGGAAGTTGAACAAACATCATTTACTGAATCCGTAATTATTAGCTCATAAACAGAGATTCCATCAGCAGAAAAAGGACCTACCGTATAAAAGTCTTGACCATAGGCAAAAACTCCATAATCCATTCCATTCCCCGATACATAAAATGAATCAGACTGACTTTGAGCTTCAAACCCAAAATCCACGTAAAACTCTCCATCCTCACATTCGTGTGCTTCGGTAGAAAGGTTGAATAAACTGCAGTCTTCTGAAAACATCTCACAGTTTGGTTCTTCAAACTCTATCTCCGTGCAGCAATCTAAATTATCATTTACACAGACTTTTAACATACCCATTTGATCATCGGAAAGCACTATATCTTCTATTGTGAAACTTTCTGCGGAAATATTAAAAGAACCTTGGAACTGTTCATTTACCCATACATCTATTAATTCATTTTCTGGATTTATTAATTCCGTACTAAATGACAGAGAATAAGTGGAATCAGTTTGACATGAGAGGTTAAGTATCTCTAGAGATTCTACAGCACATTCAGGCTCAGGACAGTAAGACATAGGCACAGTAATCTGAGTAGAAGCTGAACAACTTGAATCATCTTCATCTATAATTGTAAGATCTACCGATGTAATACCTGAAGTAAATGGTCCTACCATGTAGGATAAATCTCCATACGAGAAAGAACCAAAATCTTCACCATTTCCGCTTACAGAAAATGTATCTGAAGTATTTCCATGATTGAATACAAAGTCTATGAAAAATTCTCCATCCATACAATTAGTATAGGAGCCATAAAACTGATTAAAATCACAATCATTAAGAGATAAGCTCCATTCCTCTGGATAATACTCTCCTCCTGTTGCACAACTTTCATCCTCAGTCATTGTCAAATTCCATAAATGAATATTGGAGGTTAGTGGCAAATCATCAATAAGGAGCGGAAAATCACTCAATTGTACTTCTATACTGTAGATATCCTCAAATGTAGCATTCTCGATAATTTCAAGAATAGCTGAACCATCTACATCATTAGCAAAAAAAGGTTCCATATAAAGTCGATAGGTAGAATCTGTCAAACTAAATACATCTAAATTTACATGCGGATATATACTTTGTACGTTTAAAGGACACTCCTCATCACAATCTGGAGCCGTGAAAGTCAACGTGAATGAACAATTTGGGTCTTCAACATCCGTTAACACCGCCTCATGTTCTAATCCATCACCGAGAACCCCTATTTCATAAGGTATATCTACACGATAATCAGGAAATTGCCCTCCGCTTGCAGTGTACTGGTCGTAGGTGTACACTCCTAGTAGCTCACCGTCTATTGTAATAGTAAAATCTCCTTCTAACTCAGAACCATCAAAACCGATATAAAAACCAATATCTCCTTGATAACACGGATACCAGATGTATGGAGAATAATCAAAAATGACTTCTAGATTAGAAATTCCGCAATCCTGAGCATGTGAACTAGAAATTGAAGCAAATAACAAAAGGGCAAAAACGTATAATTTTTTCATCTATTTAAGTTAAGGATGTTAGTATTGAAACCTAAAATATTCGGTATAGGTTGCACTACTATCACTTTAGATATCAAACTATTCTGGTATACTCTCAAACATTTGAACCAAAGCTCAGGACATTCCAAAAAGGATATTTTAAACAGAAATAATCAGTCAAGAATATGTTGTCTCTCTGCTTCTGTAGGTAAACCACAGGTGTCTTTTTTACCAAACCATCTATATCGATTTCTGGCTATGATATCATACACCCAATCTCTGAAAAATCGGGGGAAAATGAGTAAAAGCCTCATGAGTTTCCCCATGCCTCCCAAATCAGAAAGAATATAAATAGCTGCAGTACTTTTCACTAAAAGTTGACCATCTCTGTGGTACATCACTGAATCTACCGATTCTCTTATTTCCTTTGAAATCATTTGTTTGGCAGCCTCTCCTTGTAACGTACTTACCTTTAACCTATGTACGTTTGGATGATTAAGGATTCGCGTTGCAAAACCATTGCATAGCACACAATAACCATCAACAAAAACTACTTTAGCTTCCAATTTTTTTAGGATTATTTACAAAGAACGGAGATTCTTATGAGTTGACGGTCACTATTTTTACGCGCTGCAAAACAGCATGAGCAACCCAACATTTCAAATCACTGATCTAAATGAAGAATCTGACCAGAAGGCATGGTCAGATTTCGTAGGCGATAGGCATCCTGTGCTCGGTTTGGGAAATATATTGCACCGCAAAACCTTCGGTATAAAGCTGTGGCCGGTATTCTTTTATAGGAATAATAAAGTAGCTGGAGTAGCATTATTTGAGGAAGTAGATTTTAGGTTTCAAGAACACTCCTTAGAAGTTTCAGCCTTTGTAAGAAATTTAATTTCACTGATCAAGTTTCTCACACGCATGAGAAGAATAAGACTTCTTCTATGTGGAGATAAAATTCTAGATGGAGCTCTTGGGTTTAAGTTCAATAAACTCTACTCCGAAGCTGAAAAAACTAGACTCCTACTGGAAGCCTCAGAATTAGTTATAGCTCAACCCAAAGTAAAAAGACAATACGTTCTTCTAAAAACCGGAATCAAACGTTACTTCCAACGACCATGGATTTATGTACCCACAGAGGAATCATTTAGCTTAGATGTGAGGTGGGAAACATTTGAAGAATACAAATCAGCACTGAAGAAAAAGTACCGAAAAAGAGCCAACTCACTTCTAAATAAAACGGATCATCTAACGGTGTTTGAACCCACAAAGGATTGGTGGCTTCAGCATCTAAATGAGCTTACATCTCTTTATAGGACAGCAAGTCAGAAATACCGTTTTCACTTTGACCACTTTAAATTAGAGAGTGTAACCCTACATTTAGAGAGGGAAAATGCTTGCTGGAGGCCATTTATTTATATGGATGGAGATCAAATAGCAGGATACTATATAGCCGCTAGGAAAGATGAAGAGTTCTATATTCATTTAGCTATACAGCGCTACAGAGAAAATTCAACCTATAGTGTGTATCACAGAATGTTACTAGATATGGTTAAGCTAGGAATAGAAAATAAAGTAGAAAGCGTAAAATTTGGAAGAACTGCTCCAGTCGCTAAATCTAGTTTAGGAGCATTACCTATAGAAACTAGCATTTTTCTTCATTCCAAAAGAGCTTGGAAAAGAGATTTCCTAAACTGGCTATTTAGCAGAACAGATTTTGAACCTGCTGAACATAGAAGTCCTTTTGACGATTAAATTACTTCCCATTATTAGACTTCTAACGGTCTATTCACAAGTGCAACTGATGGAAAGAAGAATTAGTCTTATTTACATGACGCAAAGACTGAAAAGGATAGCACTTATTATGTGCTTATGGTTTGTAGCTTATGCTGCTCAAACTCAAATTATTATTGACAATACCGTAGATGAAATAGAGGCTGTTGAGGACATTTTACTTGGCTCTGGAATAGAAGTGTTCAACATCACCTTTTCAGGAGACCAAAAACAGATTGGTTCCTTTACTTCAAATGGTGCGAACTTAGAGATAACCGAAGGTGTTATTCTCGGTTCAGGAAATGTAAATTTAGCCTCAGGAGCTGACTTTGCCACACCAGACGCTCCTGGCCCGGGAGGAAATACACAGGGAGGACATTCTTTGAACATTGAGAATCCAGGACCAAATGATGCAGATCTTGAAGAATTAAGTGGCCAAAATCTTAATGATTGTGTGATTCTCGAATTTGACTTTATTCCACAAGGAGATAGTTTAAAATTCGAATTTGTTTTTGGATCTGAGGAGTACAATGAATTTGTGGGAGATATATATAATGATGCTTTCGGATTCTTCTTAAGTGGTCCTGGCCTAAATGGACCATTTGATGATAATGCTGTTAACATAGCTGTAATACCTGGCACCACTACTCCAATAACCATTAACTCTGTAAACCTGAATCAAAACTCGGAGTATTTCGTTAATAATGAGAATTTAGATAATGATCCTAATGTTCTTGAATATGATGGTCTAACTACTACTCTGGTGGCAGAAGCTCAAGTTCAATGCGGAGAGCTTTACCACATAAAAATGGCACTCGCTGACGGTTTTGATGACAGCTATGATTCTGCTGTTTTCTTGGAGGCTAGCTCTTTTTCCAGTAATCTTTTCACCTTGGATTTAGTGCAAGATCTAGGTTTTTCTGCAAATGATTCTACACTATATGAAAACTGTGGAGACCATGTCATTCGTTTTAGTAGACCTGAAACATTAACGGATGAACAGACCTTATCTCTCGAATTTTCTGGTACAGCCGAAAATGGATTGGATTATTCTGGACTGCCTAACGAAATAGTTTTTGCAGAAAACCAGTTCGAATTCGAACTACCTATCACTATCATAGAAGATAATTTAGATGAACCGCTAGAATCACTAACTATTTCATTCGAATCTTCCGGTGGATGCTCAGGAAACAGTTCTAGTAGTGAGTTCACCATTTATATCACAGACATTTCTGAGGTAGAAGTTTCTCTACAAGATGGAAATACAGACTGTGGAGACTCGCATTTATTCGTGCCTCAAGTTTCTGGTGGCTTAGGAGAATACTCTTATTCATGGAGTGATGGTGCTACTACTTTAGAGAACGAAGTCTCGCCTGGAACTACCACTATTTATACGCTAACGGTAAGTGATCTATGTGCAGATCCAGCTTCAGCTTCTGCTGAAATTACTGTACCTGAATACCCAGATTTATCTGTAGATCCATTAGATGATCTTCTCATTACCTGTGGAGATGATATTTCCGTAACTACTTCTTTTACAGGGGGAAATGGCACCTACAGTTTCAACTGGGATCACGAAGGAATGGACATTTCTAACCAGCAAAACCTGAACTACACGCCAGATCAAGCTGGAGTTTTCACCTTTGAAGTGACAGATGGATGCGGAACAGTAGCTTCCCAGTCTTTTGAGCTCACATACACGGATATCTCCGTTGACTTAGGATCGGATTTAGCGGTGCAATGCTTAACCGACTATACCATAACTCCTACTCTACCGGGAGATGCTTCTTTATATACTTTCGAGTGGCTATCAGATGGAAACCCAGTTTCTACTGAAACTATTTTTACAGGAACAGGAGTGTTAGATGAGACTATTACTCTCATCATTACGGATGCATGTAATGAAGAGGCGAGCGATGAACTTGAAATCACGATTCCACCAGTTCCTATTTCCATAGACATGCCTTTAAGTTTTGGAATATGTTTCGGAGATTCAGCTGTAATTTCAGCACCAGCTACAGGTGGTGTAGGAGAATTAACCTACGACTGGGAAGGAATAAATGCAACTACCTCAGACATACTGATTAGACCGGGAGTTACTTCTTCGTATTCTCTTCTGGTTTCAGATGTTTGTCAGAATAGTGCTTTTGAAGACATTACAGTTTCGGTAGAAGAACTAGAGGCTTCCTTTGTTTCTGAATGGAGAGAAGATAACTCAGTAGATCTTCTGAATACTACTGAAAATGCGGCTACTCTTCTGTGGGACTTGAGTGAAAACCGATTTAGCTCTGAGGAAAGACTAATTCATGAATTTGATGATATCTACATTGATCATCACATTACGCTGCACGTATGGAGCGATACGGGTTGTCAAGATTCAGTTTCTCATTTTTTCCCAGCTCCAGGCATAGTTTACATTCCTACAGCATTTACACCAGATGGTGATGGACTTAATGATGTATTTCACATAGTAACTACTAACCTTAGTGAATACTATATAGCCATTTTCGACAGAGATGGACACATTGTTTTCGAGAGTAAAGATCCGAGAGAACCTTGGAACGGCTCTAATCAGAGAGGAGATTACTATGTTCCAGATGGAGTTTATAATTACTTTCTAAAAGCCACATCTATCAGAAATGAAGTGATAGAACGAGCTGGAAGTATTACCATTCTCAGATAATCAACTATTCCAAATTTCCCAACTCTTTTCTGCCTGAAGCACTAACATTCTGTGCCCATTTAGTATGGCAGCTCCTTTCTCTTTTCCACGCTTTAAGAACGAGGTTTCTGCTGGATTATAGACTAAGTCATAAAGCAGATGTTTATCTGTTAAAAGTTGATACGGAATATTCGGATAATCCACCACTTTCGGAAATGTTCCTAACGGAGTAGTATTTACGATTACGGTAAAATACTTCAGTACATATTCGTTTAAGTCTTCGTAGGAGAACTGATCTTTAGCGGGATTTCTGGAAACGAATTTGAAATCTACGCCTAGCTTCTGGAAGACATGAGCCACTGCTTTACTAGCTCCTCCTGTTCCTAAAATCAAAGCTCTTTCATGGTGAGACTTAAGTACTGCAGCCAGAGAACGATGAAACCCAAATACATCTGTGTTATAACCTAATAGTTCTTCTCCATCAATCTTAATGGTGTTCACAGCTCCTATTTGCACCGCTTCTTTATCTAACCTGTCTAGATATGGAATAATATCTTCTTTATAAGGAATGGTCACATTTAATCCACAGAGTTCAGTGTTAGCCTTAACCAACTCCTTAAAATCCGCTATAGACGGTAACTCAAAATTCTGATAAACCGCATCAGATATAGACTCCTTCTGAAACTTTTCGGTAAAGAAATTCTTAGAAAAAGAATGCACTAGAGACTTTCCCAACAGACCAAAGACACGACTCATTTGATTAGATATCCCACTTGAATTTTAGAATCCTGCTGTCTCCTTTAAGGTCTGCTGTATTCACCGTAAATTTTTTAGTCTCTCCCTTGAAAGAAACTACAGCAGTGTAAGTTTCATCCATATTCACGCTCATCTTCACTCTTCCTGTTTTGCCCGAATCTACTTCACCAATAAAACGCTCACTTTCCGCATTGAAAAACTGAACTTTAGCTTCTTTAGCCACTTTTCCTTCTGATGTGATGTCCGCTACTATGCTCACGAAAGTTCCTGCATCATAACCATCTGCTATCAGCGGATATTTGCTTACATCTACTTGGTAAATGTCTCTTTCTCCATTAGAATCTTCATATTCAGCTGCCAAATAGAGTTTGGTATTATCTCCCGTAAGAGAAAAAGTAGATTCCTCATTCACTGTATTAATAGGATAGCCAAGATTCACAGGAGCTGCCCAAGTTCCGTTTACCAGCTCTGATTTGAAAATATCATAGCTTCCCATGGTTTGGTGACCTTTAGATGAAAAGTATAAGGTCTTTCCATTAGGGTGAATAAACACGAATTTCTCATCATCTTCTGTGTTAATCACATCTCCTAAGTTCTTAGGTTTTCCCCATGATCCATCTCCTTGTTTCTTACTCACATAGATATCTCCTCTTCCGTTTCCTCCAGCACGTTCACTTATAAAATAGAGCGTGTTCCCATCTCCAGTCATACTTACGGAACCTTCGTAGTAACTGGTATTAATAGGTTTGTCTAAACGCTCAGGTTCGTACCAGTTTCCGTTTTTCTTGTTCTTCGTGGACATGAAAATATCTCCTGCCAGCTTATCGTCATTTTTATAGATGAACATTTTATTCCCGTTAGGTGCCACGCTTAGCACGGCATCATAACGCTTGGTATTTACATCCCCAGGAAGGCTCTCAGCATCAGACCATTCTCCTAGTTTTTCGTCCCACTCTGAGATGTAAATGTCTTCAAAGAATTTATAGTCACTACTCTCATCTATTTCTCCACCTTCAGTATCAGACCTTCTAGAAGTAAAAATGAGCGTTTTTCCATCTTTGGTTACACTAGGCGCGTAATCATCAAAACGGGAATTCACCTCCCTACCTACATTAGAAATTTCTACTGGAACAGGCTCTTTCATGAGCAGTTTAGCATACTCACACTGTGCCAAGTATTCCTGCGCTAGTTTATACTCTATGGTTCTTTTTCCAGCTGTGGATAGGAAAGTTTTAAAACTCTCGATAGCTTCATCTAAACGAGCCATTCTATGGTAAGTTTGACCATAGAAAAAATTCATTTCCTTTACTACTTCTGGGTCATTGGCTTTAGCTTTCTCTAGGTATTTAAGTGCTAAATCGTAACGCTTTAGCTTGTAATGACACTCCGCGCTACGGTACTGCGCCATGGCGTTTTCCTTCTCTATCTTCAGCACTTCTCTATAAATAAGCAGTGCTCCTCTGTAGTTATTATCTAAGAACTCATGCCTGGCAGCTGCCATTTTATAAGTCACATTTCCTTTAGGTTCCTTGTCTTTGTTATCTTCTTTTTGAGCTAAAGCAGAGGCAGATAAAAGTATGAGTGCTGCTATAGCAAGTGTCTGTATTATTCGGTTCATTCTGAGAATCCTTAGTGGTGTAGTAAAATTACGCAATGGGTGATAACAACTACTATGCTAAACTTAAGAAACTACACTGAAGTTGTGCAGAACTAGCTGGTTTTTTCAGAAAATGGTCTTTTTACCGTTTGTATCTTAGAACTATGAACACATCACTTACAGAGAAGGAATCTCACTATGATGGCCTTGAGCACATGAGTACTGAAACGTTACTCACCAGTATTAATGAACTAGATAGAACAGTAGCTGAGGCGGTGCAAAGAGAAATTCCCTCTATTCAACAACTCGTAGATCAGATTTACCCAAGAATGAAAAAAGGTGGAAGGCTATTTTATCTAGGAGCTGGAACTAGTGGGAGATTAGGCATAGTAGATGCCAGCGAATGTCCTCCTACTTTCGGAGTAGATCATGGTGTAGTGGTAGGATTAATGGCCGGTGGAGACTCTGCTATTCGTAAAGCAGTAGAATTTGCTGAAGACGACTCTGAACAAGGCTGGAAAGATCTACAAGCACATGACATTAACGAATTAGATAGTGTAATAGGCATAGCGGCTTCGGGAACTACGCCTTATGTGGTGGGAGCATTGAACCATTGCACCGCAGAGAAAATTCTTACGGGATGCATCGTGTGTAATCCTGACAGCCCTGTTTCTAAAGCTGCGCAATTTCCCGTGGAAATA
>CAZTVP010000024.1:0-12202 GCA_964616995.1 uncultured Comamonadaceae bacterium | reverse complement strand
ATTCTTAGACTGTTTAGGAGTTTGTGGTGGAGATGCATTTGCTGGGTGTACAGATTTAGGAGCGTGTAACTACATCTTAGAAGCTACTTGTGATGATGGAAGTTGTGAGTACGATTCATGCGCAGGATGTACAGATATTAATGCATGTAATTTCCAGTTTATAGCTACTCTAGATGATGGTTCATGCCTTTACTTTGATGAATGTGGAGTATGTGGAGGAAACGGTGTTTTGGGTTGTACGGACGCAGACGCTTGTAATTACAACCCTAATGCTGGATGCTCAGATGGAAGCTGTGAATATGCTTCTTGTTTCGAGTGTATAGGTGACTTTAATGGAGATATGATGGTAACAATTAATGATCTAACATTTATGCTCCAAGATTTTGGATGTAACTCTGACTGTAGTGCAGATATGAATGATGACGGTACCGTTAATATTTCAGATATTAGTCTTTTCCTAACAGTATTTGGGAATACTTGTGAAGAGCCAGTAGGAATAGAATAAAAAAATAGGAGGGCTCTCTTCAGGAGTCCTCTTTAATTTTCTGATAAAAATTATTGATTCAGTTCTTTATTATCTTATGAGAATGCACCCCTGCTCTGTTTGATACAAGAAGCTGGTACATACCCACAGGTAAAGCAGAAAGATCAATTTCTTTAGAGTAGCTGGAAAAGGATCTATCTTCAATGACAATTCTCCCTTCTTGATTTAATATTTGAACTCGAGTGAATGCTTTGTCTGATTCCACATTTAATACATCCATAGTTGGGTTAGGATGAACCGTCAGATTGAACTCCGCAGAAATCTCTTGAAGACTATTAAAACTTTCCTCATTCAAGAATGACCAAGTCTGTATCTGTTGGAATCCAAGATCTATTCTAGCATAACTAGCTACCAGGCTATTGAACTCAGGAGAGAACCACTGATAGACATCATTTGTTAAATCTGTAGTATCACCATTCAAAATTTGCTGATTTTCTACTTGTGAGTATATTCTTATGACATCTATAGTATCGAATGGAAGGTATAACTGACCGAAAGCATCATACTCTCTAGAGGCCAATCCCTGTTCGAGTATAACATCGTTGGTAGCTAGAATTGTAGTTTCAGCTATAAAGTCATCTTCAAAACTATCTCCATAATCCATTGGGAATCTGAACAAGTCTAGGTCATTTAGAAATGTAGTAACAGCCTGTGCATTTACAGAAGCTACCGAAGTAACTGCAGAGTCAGTTTTTAGTAGAAATGTGTTATTCCCCGAGTTTAGTTCTACTAAGTTGGCATTAGGATAGTCAGATCCGAATGGTGTAGAATTTGGGGATACATAAGTAAGATTTACATTCTGACCTGTAAAAGAACTCATATCCCATATTTGATCTTCTCCGCTATTATCCACAAAGAGGAACCCACTGTTCACTACATAATTTACGTCCATTCCCACATCTGCAAATTTTCCTGCTGTAAGGGTGATTTGACAGACAGAAGAGGAACAAGTAATGGCAAGAAGAAATAAGGAAAATAGAAGTGTTTTCATTTGGTTTTATTTTACCCAAATATACTTAGCATCTCTTTTAGGTCTGAAAGCGTATTGGCTTCTAAGGCTTTTTTGTCTAGTCTTCTTCTTTTCATTCTAGGGAATCTGAGAGCTATGCCGCTTTTATGTCTGCTAGAAGCGGCTATTCCTTCAAAAGCTATTTCGAAAACCAACTCAGGCTTCACACTTCTCACTGGGCCAAATTTCTCTATGGTGTTTTTCTTTACGAATTGGTCTACTTTTTTGAACTCTTCATCTGTCAAACCACTATATGCCTTGGTTACTGGAACCAGACGTTCTTTATCCCAAACAGCAAAGGTGTAATCTGTAAACAAGTTTGCTCTTCTTCCATGTCCGCGCATGGCATAGATAAGAACCGCATCTATGGTCAGCGGCTCTACTTTCCATTTGAACCAGTCGCCACGCTTACGGCCTACTTTGTAATCACCGCTTTTTCTTTTGAGCATCAGGCCTTCTGAGTAGTTTTCTCTGGATTGGCTGCGCAATAGTGCATACTCTTCCCAAGTAGTAAATTCATGAAGTGGACTTAGGAGCAGAGAATCATTTTGCACCGCAGAAAATACTTTCTCTAGTTTTTCTCTTCTTTCTGCAGTAGAATAACTTCGAATATCTTTACCATTTAGTTCCAGAATATCATAAGCGATGAGTCGAATGGGGCATTCCTCTCTGATTTTTTTTCCCACAGATTTTCTTCCTATTCTTTTTTGGGTGAAATGGAACGGCAAAGGGTGAGAACCATTGTGCGCTATAATTTCTCCATCTAGAACTATACCATCAGGGAGTTCGGCAGTAGCTTCCGTGAGTTCTGGATATTTATCTGTGACTAGCTCTTCTCCTCTTGACCAAATGAAAATTTCTCCATTTCGCTTAATGAGCTGACCACGAATACCGTCCCACTTGCTTTCTATCTGCCACTCGCTGGTTGGGCCTAGCTCCTCAGGTGCAGTTTCTAACGGGTAGGCCAAGTAAAACGGATACGGTTTAGACAAATCATCCGCGGGATTACTGGACAGAAAAAGCTCCTGAAAAGTATTTTCCTGTGGACTCCAGTTTCCCATAAGTCTGTGTGCTACTTCAGTTTCCTCTTTGCCTAAATGAGTGGCCAGTGCTTTAATCATGTTCTTTCCACTCACACCTATTCTAAATCCTCCGGTAATGAGTTTATTGAATACAAACCGTTCTTCCTTGGTGAATGAACTCCAGCTTTCTAAAAGCCACTCTTTAATTTCATGTTCTTCTTTGGTCTTTTGAGCTTGAATCTCAGTGAGCCACTGGTGAAGCGATTTATTCTGCTCAGTAGTAGGCTCAGGAAGAAGTAGGCTAATGCATTCTGCCAAATCTCCCACTATGTGGTAGCTGTCTTCTATAAGCCAGAGCGGAAGACCAGTGAGTTCAGCACACCATTCACGCATGGCTGAGGTCTTAATAGTTCGCTTCGGTCTTTTACCATTAAACAGTGCTATGCACCACATTTTATCTTGATCTTCCGCATCATTTAGGTAGTTGACTAGGGCCTTAATTTTAGGAGAAGTCTTGGTGGTGCTGTCCAGTTCTGATATGAGCGTTGCAAAGCGTTTCATACTTCCGATTCTAATGATTCTCCAGTGAATTCAGTCTTTACAATTTGAGCATTATAGCCTTGCTCATTCAAATACTTAGTGAAAATCTGGGTATATCCATGAGTGACATAAATGTTTTTCGACTCGGATGCTTTTACTGCTTGATTCAGTCCGTTCCAGTCGGCATGGTCTGAAAGCACAAAGCTTTTATCAGTATTTCTTCTCCTACGCATTCCTCTGAGCTGAGCCCAGCCACTGGCTACAGATGTAACTGGCTTATTAAAACGCTTCTGCCAACTAGAGTTCAGAGCACCAGGTGGAGCCACTACTATTGGGTTCTTAATTTTCTTCACTTCCATTTCGGGTGTAACTACAGAAGTAGGAGGGAGTTGAATTCCATGTTTGGCCAATAGTTGATTCGTATTATCCACCGCGGCATGAGTTAAGATAGTACCGTTTTCAGGATTTAGATTAGCTAAAACCCTCTGGGCTTTTCCGAGTGAATACGCAAAGATGAATGGGGTTTGCCCTAGTTCATTGCACCGCTGCCACCACTGGTTCATATCAGCATGAACGGTTTCTGGTTCAGGCCAGTTAAAAACAGGAAGTCCAAATGTGCTTTCGGTTATAAAATGATGGCATTTCACTGCCTCGTAAGCTGTGCTGATACCGTCATCATAGGTCTTGTAATCTCCTGAAATTACCCAGATTTCTCCTTTGTTTTCTACTCGAATTTGTGCACTTCCAGGAATATGACCAGCTGGATGAAAACTGACTTTTACACCATTTATACTCAACTTTTCACTGTATTCCACTTCTTGAACAGAGATGTTTTTTCCTAACCTATGCTTCATAATAGGAGCAGAGAGTTTGTGCGCTAGATACTGCTTCATTCCAGCATAGCTGTGGTCTGCATGAGCATGAGTAACTAAAGCTTTATCTACCGGTTTCCATGGATCTATGAAGAAGTCTCCCTGTTCACAGAATAAACCTTTGCTAGTGAATGAAATTAATGGTTTAGCCACTCGGTGAAAGTAAGCCTATGAAGGAGCTGTGATGTAACGGAAGGGTAAAAAACAAAATTCGGAATGAGAACGTAGGTTTATTAGATTGCAGATTTTACATTGAATGGCAGATGTACTATAAACAGGCTATTATATTAATTTTTGTAGTTATAACTGGACACGGTTTAGCTGCTCAAGAGGTAAATGACCTACTAGACCAAGCATGGGAAATTTTAGAAACTAATCCATCTCAGAGTTTGTCCCTTTTAGATCAAGCTATTATTATCTCTGTGCAAAAAGGAGATGTGAGCGCTGAACTAGAGGCACTTGAAATGAAAGGTATAGTCTATGATGAACTCGATTTTTCTAATAAGGCATTAGAGATTTATTTAGAAGTACTTAAAAGAAAAGAGGCTCTTGATAACAAGGGAGAAATTATTTCACCACTCATGAATATGGGGATTGTTTACCAGAAAATTCATGAATATGAATTAGCTGAAGAGACACTGATTAGAGCTAGAAATTTGGCCAAGGAAACTCAAGATACCAGTTGGTTAGTTTCTGTAAATGCCAACTTAGGAATCAATTTTTCTAGAACGGGTGAATATCAGAAAGCCATTCAGGTTTTTAAGGAAAGCATCTCTTTATGCGGCTCAGATAGCGTTTCACTCTATAATTTGAAAACAAATTTGGCTCTAGCCTATCAGAGAAGCAAAGAGATAGACTCAGCCATAAGTTTAAACAAAGAAGCACATTCATTCTACAAGGGTAAATCTAAGATAGCTGAATCATCTGTGCTGGCCAATTTAGCGGAGTGCTATACTGAGCTGAAACAAACAGAGAAAGCAAAGTCTTATGCCGAATCTGCCTTGGCAATAGCTAAAGAAGTAGGATATACAGATTTAGAGACAAACATCTGTAAGAATCTGATGGAGATTTCGGAAATAGAAAAAGATTACGGTCAGGCACTAAATTGGAGTAAGACTCAAATTAAAACCAAGGAAATCCTAGATTCAACCAGGAATAGCAGATACATAAATACACTGAATACTGTATATGAAGTAGATAAAAAGAATGCAGAAATAGCAGATTTAGAATCTGATAAGTTAGCTAAGAGCAAACGTATTTGGCAGTTAGCGGTGGCATGCATCGGTTTTATTCTCTTAGTGGTTTTTATTACGCTGCGCAATAGACTTAAATCTCAAAAATTCGAAAATCAGAGAAAATTAGAAGCTCAAGAAACTGAACAAAAGTCACGTGAGTTATCTATCTATAAAAAACAGTTAGAGGAAAAAACATCAGACCTGCTGGAGAGAAATAAGCGCATCCAAAAGCTAGAAACAGAACTGGTTCAGAAAAAAGAAGAACAACTACCTGGAGAAGAAATTCAGGAACTCTTAACCAACAAGATTCTTACTCAAAAAGACTGGGAGGGTTATAAACGAACATTCAGTATGGTGTATCCAGGATTCTTCGAAAGGTTAGAAAATTTAACTAGTGATTTAACGGCTGGTGAGCAGAGAACAGCTGCTCTTATGCGACTGGAATTATCCAACTTAGAAACGGGTGAAATTTTAGGAATCTCAGAACGTAGTGTTATTCAAAACAAGTACCGATTACGAAAAAAAATAGGTTCAGAAACCAATGAAGAGCTGCTAAAAGTACTACAAGGGTTATAGTGCGCTGTCGACCTAAGTTGTTTTGCTTAATCGCTTTTAAATCAATTATATATGGCTGTTTGTTAACCCCTTTTGTCGACCGTTGTAGGCTGCTTGTAGAGGTGTTTTTTCAGGTTTTGGGGAACTGAAATATGAATTTTGGCGAAAAATTATAAACGTCATGAATTCAAATTTTAACCTTAACAAATTCTTTCTGCTGAGTCTATTTTTTCTGAGCTCAGCCTTAACCTTCAGCCAGATTTCATTTATGGATTCTGGAAACATCATTAAAGGAGTCACGGATGGCTCTTTATGCTTCATAGATTATGATAATGATGGAGACCCAGATCTTTTGGTAGCGGGAAAAACGGGTCTTGGTTCTTCTGAAAAGATCTTTGAGTTATACGAACATGATGGAATCGGAAATTATACGCTTAGTAGCATAATTCCAGGTCAGCCATTTGAAGATGGAGATATAGCTCTTGGGGAGTTTGGTGGGGCAGTTTACACAGATTTCATCTATTCTGGAAGATTATTATCATCAGGTCAAATTCAAGATTTACGCCATGGAAATGGAACTGGATTTAGTTCTACATCGGAAGACTTCTTAATGGATTTGAGAGAATCTGTTATAGCCGTAGCTGATTTTAATGGAGATGGAAATGACGATTGGATCATTTGTGGAGAAGGAGCCTCATTTAACAGCTTTACCAAACTATATTTTGGAGATGGATTTTTTGGGATTACAGAAGATGAACAAAACAACTTTACTGGAATCAGCAATGGAACCATCAGCACAGGAGATTTTGATTCAGATGGAGATGTAGATATTTTTATTTCTGGGAGCAATAGTTCATTTACAAATGAATCCAAGCTTTATTTGAATGATGGAACAGGATTGTTTTCGGAAATCTCTACACCTATTGCACCGCTGAATTTATCTTCTTCTGATGTAGCAGATGTGGATGGAGATGGAGATCTAGATCTATTCATAACAGGATTAGACAATTCATTTAATGAGCAGGCTATGCTATACCTGAATGATGGATTTGCTGGTTTTTCTACCTCTACAGAGTCTTTTACAGGAATGTATGGAGGAGAAATTATATTCATAGATATAGAAGGAGATGGAGATAAGGACATAGTTTATTCTGGAGGATTTCAGGACGAAACTTTTGTCTACAAATCCAATGGAGTAGGAGGGTTTACTCAAGTGACTACTTCAGGTTTACCTAGCTGGTATGGGTCTGCTTTAGCTGCAGAAGATGTGGATGGAGATGGACTAGAGGATGTAGTAATAGCTGGAACAGATGAAAACAACAATAGAATAACAGGTGTATTTTTAAATCAGAGTATTGTAGTTTTTCCTGGGTGTACTGATCCCGTGGCCTGTAATTATAATAGTTCCGCAAGTCCTGATGATGGCTCATGCCTATATCCTTTTACAGCCTATGTAGATAATGATAATGATGGTTTCGGATCAGATGAAACCATGGAATTATGTGAACTCATAGAAGGTTACGCGCTGCAAAATGGAGACTGCAACGATAATAATTCAAGCATCAATCCAGATTCAGAAGAAATATGTGGAAATAATTATGATGACGACTGTAATGATCAAGTTGATGAAGGAAATGCTTGTCCTAGCCCTGGATGCACTAATCCTGCTGCCTGCAATTATGATGATTTAGCCGAGGAAGATGATGGTAGTTGCATACTGCCAAATAATCCTCTGAATTTTGAGATAAGTGAAGGTATACCATTGATAATTGATAATAATGAAGAATCTCAGTCTATAAGGTTGCTAACCTATGATTTCGACTCAGATGGTGATGATGATATTTTTTCTAGAAATTCTATTGATGGTACTATTTATCTACACGATAACCAAGATGGCAGTTTTTCTTCACCTCAAGAGTTATGTTGCGCTGGAGTTGAAATTGATGGTTTCACAGTTGCTGATGTTGATTTAGATGGTGATATAGATATATTACTCAATGTAGATCAATCTTTTTACCAAGATATTCTATTCTATGAAAACCTTGGAAATAACACTTTTGCTCAACCAGAAGTAATTTTGAGTAATATAAGTACTTTAAGAAAATTTGAATTTATAGATGTTAATCTTGACGGGTATTTAGATTTAATAGCTGCTTCAGCTACAAATGGAATTTACATTTTTCTAGGAGATAGTTTTGGAGAATTTGAAGAGGTTATGCTATTTGAGCCTAACCCTGCAGATAATGGACTCATTAATCATTCATTTGAATTCATAGATTATAATGCAGATGAATTCATCGATCTAGTTGTTCTTAGCAATGGAAACTTATTCATCTATTTGAATGAAGGAGATGGGAATTTTTCTCAGGAATTAAACATATTGACGACTCATTTTGTTGGTCATGTTATTATGAGTGACGTTGATTTTGATGGAGATTTAGATTTAATTACAAAAGATCAAACAGAATTATTTTGGCAAGAAAATTCTGATGGCACATATCAGGAGCACATAATTCTTGAAGAATCAAGCCCAACTTTTAGTTCAATGTTAGTTTGTGATCTAAATAATGATAATTTAGATGAAATAGTTTATCGTCCAACTCCTGGTTCTGACGATAAGAGAATACGAGTATTAACCAATGAAGGAGCTGGACAGTTCTCCGATCCATTTCGCATAGGTGAAAATTATATTTGGTCAGGCCCGTTAAGTTCTTCTTTGATCTGTATTGACCTTTTAGGAGATGGAGACTTGGACGTAATAGGAGGTATTTCTGAAAGTTTAGAACTATCTATATACCAGAATATTCCGAATGAATCGTTATGTTCAGATCCTTTTGCATGTAATTTTAATAGTAGTTTGAATTGCGGTCAAGAAAACTGTATCTACCCAAATTCAGAATGTGAAACTTGCTCAGGAGAGACAGATGGTTCAGGAACTGTAGTATTAGCTGATTCAGACGGAGATGGCGTTTGTGATTCAGAAGAGGTATTTGGATGCACAGATGAAAGTGCATGTAACTACGAGTCATTAGCTACCGAAGATGATGGTTCTTGTGAACTAGCAGGATGCACAGATAACACATCTCCAAATTATAACCCATTGGCAGCATGTGATGATGGTTCATGCACCTGTCATATCGGAAATTTTTGCTATGTGGATAGTATAGAAGATTCTGATCATTGGGGCACCTTAGATGAAAACTGTAACTGTATTCCTGAACCTTGGGCACCGTGTGATGACGCTATCTCATGTACCTTCCATTATCTAGATCCTGTTTTAGGATGCTCTTATATAGGTGATGAAGATTATATAGGCGGAGGTTGTGGCGTATTAGGCGTAAGCGGCTGTGATGACCCTGCAGCTTGTAATTATGATAGTGAAGTTAACCTAAACGATGGTTCATGTATTTATCCTTTTGAAGCATATATAGATGCAGATAATGATGATTATGGCACGGGAGAGCCTGTGCTAATTTGTGAATTAGCAGAGGGGTTTGCGTTGCAAAACGGAGACTGTAATGATAACAATGAAAACATCTATCCAGATGCACCCGAGCTCTGTGATAACTTAGATAATGACTGTGATGGACAAATAGATGAAGAGATAATCTGTTGTGAGGAGATAAGCGCAGCTATTCAATTTGCAGATGAAAATACAACGGTTTATTTCATGAATGCTTCATTCTCTAATGAGCCTTTTATAGGGTTTATCTGGGATTTCGGAGACGGCACCACTTCTAACGAAGAGAATCCAACTCATACTTATTCTGCTGAAGGCGAGTATACCGTTTGTCTTGTAGCTCAAACATCATGTGATACTGATACAGCATGTGTTCAAGTATAAGTTTATTGTCCAGAAATTCAAGCCGATTTCTCCAATGTTTCCTCGCAGGAATATGAAATTCATTTTACAGATGAAAGTGTAAGTGAAGGAAATTTCACCAGTTGGAATTGGGATTTTGGAGATGGAAACACCTCCTCTGAGGAGAATCCTTCTCACACATACGGAGAGTTTGGGTCTTACACTGTTTGTCTGATTGCGGAAAATGAATGTGATGCAGACACTATTTGCCAGCAGGTAGAAGTAAACTGTTTTGAACCAATGTCAGATTATTCTTTTGAAATCAATGATCTGGATGTCGATTTCACTGATGAATCTACAGTTCAGCTTTCAGGTTCAGAAATATTTTCTTGGCATTGGGATTTTGGAGATGGAACTACTTCGTCTGAGCAGAGTCCTGCTCACCAGTATTCTTCATCTGGAGATTATTTAGTCTGTTTGATAGCAGAAAATCAATGTTCAAGTGACACCATTTGCCAGCAAGTTACCATTGATCCCATAGAAGGTTGTACATCTGTAGAAGCCTGTAATTACAATCAGTTAGCTGAAATTGATGATGGATCATGTATGATACCTGGACAGTTGTTTACAGGATTTTGGGGAATATCACAGAATCACCAAGTAAATGATGAGGTAGGTTTAGAAGTATGTTCAGGAAATATTTCTTTGGATTTGATTTTTACTGACTTAATAGAACCAGAAGGAATTACTTCAGTTTATTATGTAGCCATAATAGAGTCGGAGTTAAACCCTCTTGAAAATGACTACACTCTAGGCTATAACACGAACAATTATTTCAGAATTCACCCTGATTCCCCTCAGTTTAATGTAGGTGATGGATTGTCGGACATAACTCTTGATATGGAAATAGTTCCAGATTACTTCTACTCAGCGTTTATTTTAACATTTGAAAATGATGAGGCGTTTGAAGTGTTAGAAGAGAATGGAATAGATTTTTTCCTAGAACAAGGTCTATGTTTAAGTGATTCTGATCTAAATCTTATTTTCAAAGGGGCTTCGTCAGAATGCGGAGACCCAAGCGCTATCTCATTTAACGAGGATGCTTTTTGCATAGATAATGACCTATGTGAGTATGATAATGAAGGATGTACTTATGGGGATGCTTGTAATTATGACTCTACTGCAGAAGTGGAAGATGGCTCATGCGATTATTCCTGTTATGGATGTACTGATGCAGAAGCCAATAACTATGATGAAAATGCTACCATGGACAATGGCTACTGTTCTTATGGTGGAAATCTTTGTCCTGGTGACTTCACCGGAGATGGTCAAGTAAATGTAGCTGACCTGGGAGGTTTCTTAGGAGCCTTCGGAGAATCATGTGAATAGCGCATGTCGTTTATAAATATATGTACAACTAAATTAAGAGGCCACCTGTTTATGCAGGTGGCTTTTTAATTCGTGGCGCTTATTTGTGACGTTTAAAATTCTAAGAATAACTTTGGCGGTGCAATACTTAAAATGTCTATCACACTGCTCTCATCACCGCTTCAGGGGTTTACTGATTTTAGGTTCAGAAACGCTTTTCATCACTATTTCGGAGGAATAGATACATTTTATGCGCCTTACATTCGGCTAGACGGAAAGCTCAGAATTAAACCGAATTTTGAAACAGATATCTCACTAAAAAACAATTCCACGCTGGGGTGCATTCCACAGATTATGACAAATAATGCCGAGGAATTTCTGTTCGTGGCAGACTACGTGAAAAGTCTAGGCTATTCTGAATTGAACTGGAATCTAGGCTGTCCTTATCCTATGGTGGTTAACCGCTGCATGGGGTCTGGACTTATTTCTGATGCCCAACGAATAAATGAAATTCTGAAAAAAGTACATTCAGATTCGGACATTACGGTATCCATGAAAATGCGAATGGGCTATGAAAACGCCCAGGAAATTTTAGAAGTACTTCCTGTACTTGACCGCTATCCATTAAAGAACATAGCCATTCATGCCAGAATAGGGAAGCAGCTATACAGAGGCGGAACAGATTTAGAAGCATTTCAAGTCTGTTTAGATAACACTAAACATCATCTGTATTATAATGGTGATATTACCACAGTAGATTCTTTTCGCGCGGTGCAATGCAGATTCCCTTCCATAACCCACTGGATGATAGGCCGAGGAATCATAGCAGACCCATTCTTGCCTCAAATGATAAAATCAAATTCTACCGAATATCCAGAAAATGCATTAGATACTTTCTCCAGATATCATGATACACTTCTACATGAATTTGAGCAAAAATTAAAAGGTGAAAAACATGTAATCATGAAAATGGCAAGCTACTGGGAATACTTCCAAGAGGGATTCTTCAAACATGAAAAAAGTAGAATCAAAAAAATCAGAAAAGCTAAAACACTTGAGAACTATAATGACCTGGTATTCGACTTATTGAAAAGTGCTGAAGTCATGGAAGGATAACCTCACCATAAAAAAACTCCCTAAAACGAAGTTCAGGGAGTTTAAGAAATATATTTCAATTAGCGAAGAATCCAGAAACCTAGCTTCCGTCAGGAAGGTCCAACATCTAAAGTCTTATGTCTTAATTCTTACATCGACA
>CAZTVP010000023.1:0-12320 GCA_964616995.1 uncultured Comamonadaceae bacterium | reverse complement strand
CATGAAAATCTTTAATATTCTAGACCCATCCATCGAGCCGTGCGCTACTGGTCATATCATTGAACAAATAGAGATGACCCAAACCATTATGAAAAATGGCTATGCGTATGAATCTAACGGTTCGGTCTATTTCAATGTTAAGAAGTACAATGAAGACCACGAATACGGAAAATTAAGCGGTAGAAATATAGACGACCTAATATCGAACACTCGAGCTCTTGATGGTCAAAGTGAAAAACAAGACCCATTGGACTTTGCGCTTTGGAAAAAAGCTGACCCTCACCACTTAATGAGATGGCCTTCTCCATGGGGAGATGGATTTCCTGGATGGCATTTAGAATGTTCGGTTATGAGTAGAAAATACCTTGGAGAGTCTTTTGATATTCACGGTGGAGGTATGGATTTAAAGTTCCCGCATCACGAGTGTGAAATAGCACAGAACAAAGGAGCCAACTGTGAAAGCTCGGTAAATTACTGGATTCACGGTAATATGCTCACGGTAAATGGTAGAAAAATGGCCAAGTCAGAAGGTAACGGATTCACTCCAGAAGAACTTGTGACTGGAAACCACAAACTCCTAGAGAAAGGCTATAGTCCTATGACCGTTAGATTCTTTATGCTCCAGAGCCATTATGCCAGCACGCTAGACTTTTCTAATGCTGCGCTGCAGGCTGCTGAAAAAGGATACAAGAAACTTTCTACAGCACTCAAAACATTATCATCATTAAAAGCATCTGAAGAAAGTACGGTAGATGTAGAGAAGCTAAAGCAGTCATGCTATGACGCCATGAATGATGACTTTAATACACCTATTCTCATCTCACACTTATTCGATGGTGTAAAGATGATTAACAGCATTAATACAGGAGACGAAAAAATCTCAAGTGCGGATTTAGCCACTTTAATAGAAGTTATGACTAATTTCTCTCATGATGTTCTAGGATTCACTTCTGAAGCTGAAGGAACAAGTGGAGATGTCATGGACGGATTAATGGAACTAATCATAGACATTAGAAAACAGTCTAGAGAAGAGAAAAACTGGGCAGTTTCTGATAAAATAAGAGACCAGTTAGCCGAATTAAAAATTAAGATAAACGACTCCAAAGAGGGAAGTACTTGGACACATGAGGAATAAACCCATTTTTAAAATAGTAGCTATTCTGGCGGTAGTACTATTCTTGTTTTTTATTGTATTCTCTGCTTTGCAACGCGGACCTAAAAAATCTCCACCTGTAAAAGAGAAAAGAGCGAAGAAAGAGAGAATCCAGGCGCCTGCGTTTAATGCCGATTCGGCTTATGCATATGTTCAAAAACAAGTAGATTTCGGGCCCAGAGTGCCTAACTCAGCTTCTGCGGTGCAATGCGGTGACTGGCTCATCTCCAAGTTCAATGAATTCGGAGCTAATGTGATTACACAAGAAGATGTGGTTACAGCCTATGACGGCACCAAGCTAGATATGAGGAATATCATAGCAGAATTCCAGCCAGCTAAAAAGAAACGAATCTTATTGTACGCTCACTGGGACACAAGACCTTTCGCAGATAAAGATACTGTAAGAATAGACGAGCCCATAGATGGAGCTAATGATGGAGGAAGTGGTGTAGGTGTCTTATTAGAAGTAGCACGAATCTTAAAAGATAATCCTACTGATTATGGAATAGACATCATCTTATTCGATACGGAAGATTACGGAAGACCTAATTATGCCTCAGGCTCGAACTACCGCGACTGGTGCCTTGGGAGTCAATACTGGGCTAATCAACCGCATAAAAGTGGTTACAGAGCCAAGTATGGAATTCTCCTTGATATGGTAGGAGGAAAAAACGCTGCTTTTCCTAGAGAAGGAACTTCCCTCGAATATGCAGAAAATATCGTAGATAAAATCTGGGATTCTGCCAATAGATTAGGGCACACAGATTTGTTTAACAGATATAAGACTAACCCTACTACAGACGACCACTTATTCGTAAATGCTGCTGGTATTCCATCTGCGGCTATAGTAGAATTCCACGTGCATCAAATGGGAGGTTATGGCAAATTCCACCATACGCACCAGGATAATATGGATAACATCTCCAAAGAAACACTTAACGCAGTAGGCGAAGTAGTACTAGACGTAATATACAATGAGTAAAAAACTGAATATAAAACTATTAGACAAAATCTGTAAGACTCCAGGAGCACCAGGATTCGAAAAACCGATTAGAGATTTCATCTTATCTGAACTCAAAAAACTTCCAGTAGAAGTTCATATAGATAACATGGGAAATGTCACCGCTTTCAAAAAAGGAAAGCAGGATAAGAAAGTAATGGTGGCAGCTCACATGGATGAAATAGGTTTTATAGTTACTCATATTTCAGACGATGGATTCATCTACTTCCACACACTAGGAGGATTCGACCCTAAAACACTGACTGCACAGCGTGTAATTGTTCATGGTAAAAAAGATGTTATCGGTGTAATGGGAGCCAAACCTATTCATATCATGACTCCTGAGGAACGGAATAAAGTTCCTAAAACCACTGATTTCTACATAGATTTAGGACTTCCAGCTAAGGAAGTTAAAAAGCTGGTTTCTATCGGTGACCCTGTGACTCGAGAACGTGAGATGATAGAAATGGGAGATTGTATAAATGGTAAATCGCTGGATAACAGAGTTTCAGTTTTTATCTTACTTGAGGCACTCAAGCAGGTTAAAACGCTTCCTTATGATTTATACGCTGTTTTCACTGTTCAGGAAGAAATAGGAATAAGAGGAGCTAATGTTTCTACACAGCGCATTCAGCCTGATTTTGGAATATGTTTAGACACGACCATAGCCTTTGATACTCCTGGTTCAGCTGCGCAAAAGAAAATTACCAGCCTAGGACTTGGTACAGCTATTAAAATTATGGACTCTCGAACAGTATGCGATTATAGAATGGTAGAGTTCATGAAAGCCACCGCGGATAAGCATAAAATCAAATGGCAGCCTGAAATTCTGACAGCTGGAGGAACTGATACCTCAGGCTTACAACAGATGACTGCAGGAGGCTCTATAGCTGGAGCTATTTCTATTCCTACTAGAAACATTCACCAAGTCATAGAAATGGTGCATAAAGAAGATGTTTCTAATAGCATAAAATTATTAGTTCATTCTCTTCAGGAATTGGATTCATTTGACTGGAGTCATTAAAATCTAGATTCAAATTGCTCAAATAGTAACTAAACGGAGCCTGTTTGAAACCTTACGGAGTTCAGGCTATTCATACCTAAGTATTTCTTTTCTTTCATTCTTCTAGCAGGTTTAGAAAGAGATGAATACTCAGCCAAAAAAGTTCTTAAGTACTTTGTTATGCGCAAGCATTATGCTGCTATGCTGTTCTTCAGTTCTTGGCTTGAATTACACTATTAAATCTAGCTTGAATGACCGTTCTACACTGAACGACAAGCATTATTACTTAGACAGTATAATCACCTTTGCGGAACCTAGTTCTACCGGTTTCTTCGAAGCTCATTTACTGAAATCTAATCTCCTTTCTAGACAGAAGCAGAATGTAGAAGCACTCGGTTACTTAAAAAAAGTAATAGAAAATGAGCATTCTAGTCTTCATCCAGAGCTACTAGGTCAATCATATATGAGCCTGGCAGACCTCTATGCCAATGATAAAAGCCATAATCTAGCTCAGGATTATCTCACTGAAGCATTTATCATTTTTGATAGCCTTGGAAAAGAAGACCAAAAAGCAGTGGTCTTAGTAAAAAGCGCTAATATCTATAAAACTGAGAAGAAGTTCTCCATAGCGCTAAGGCATTACAAGCAGGCTCATGATATCTATTTAGCTCAGGGAAAACTTATTCAATCCGTAGAACTATCAGAAGAAATAGGTAAAACTGCTTACCAAGCCGGAGAGTTCATAGAGGCAGAAGATTACTTGAATAAAGCTTTGAATGGCTTTGAACAGACCAAGGACACACTGGAACAAATAAAAATCTTGAACACCCTAGCTGATATTTATGGATATGAAGAAAACCTTCAGCTAAAACTTCAAACCGAAAAAAGACTTTGTGAGTTAAGTGAAATCTATGAGAATTCCTCAAAAACCGCATTGTACTTTGCGCAGCTGGCCTCCACCTACGGAGCTACAGGAAATAACCGTGAGGCACTTAAAACACAGGAAAAAGCTATTTCATTTTTCTCAGGGTTGGAGATAGATGACCTTTTCGAAAATTTGATTAAACTCAGTGAGCTTTATACTGTTAACGCACGAGAGACAGATGCTATTCTCACCTTACACAAGGCAAATAGTCTAGCCATATCAGCAGATGCTCCTGATAAAATCATTAATTCCTCTCAGGTCATAGCTGATTTCTACAAGGAACGCGGAGAATGGCAGAAAGCGCTGGAGTACTTATCTATCTCTGACAGTATTTCTAGAGCATTACTCCAAACTAAAATCAGAAAGTTAGAGCGTGGAAATGAGGCTGAAGCTAACGCTTTAGTTCCCGTGGTTAAAGGACAAAATGAAGAAGAGGATTCCACGGCTATTTCCACTGCATTCAAGAATACCATTATAGCCTTAGCTGCTGCTGTGCTGATTATAATCGGTTTTTTAATTTTCTACTTAAGAAGAAGAAAGAAAATCAGAAGAATTTTAGAATGGAAAGTGTACAAACGTACCAAGGAGCTACGTAATGTGAACGCTGAACTAAACACCTACATTTATAAGTCCTCTCACGATTTAAGAAATCCGCTTACGTCTATTAAGAGTTTGATAACACTTTTAAAAACTGAAACAGACACGAATCAGCTGGCTAAATACACCAAACTTATTGAGGACTGTGCTAACCAAATGGATGAGATTCTACTGAACCTATCCAGAGCGGTAGATTATAAAAAAGTAGAACCTGAGGTGGTTCAAATAGACTTTGAAGATGTTAAAAATTCACTGGATTTAGCCTCTTTACTGCCTGAAGGACAAAAAATAGACATCAGCTGGAATGTGAGAGAGAAAGCTCCTTTCTATAGTGACCCTACTTTCTTAAATGTGATTCTAAAAAAGACTATTCTTAACTCTATCCAGTACAGAATAGGCTCTTCCACTGATTACTGCAGAGTTACCATAACTACGGATAGCTCTGGTGCATCTGTTAGCGTAGAAGATAATGGACAGGGAATTCCTGAAAAGGTCAAAGATTCAGTTTTTGACATGTTTGTAAAAGGAACGCATAAGTCCAAAGGTGCCGGACTCGGACTTTACTTAGTAAAAATAGCCACCAATAAACTGAGAGGAAAAATCACTCTGGAAAGCCAAGAAAATAGAGGCTCAAAACTTGTTTTCAAACTTCCGAATCTAGCTTAAGGTCAACTATACGTTATAGCTAAACTATGCTCCTTTAAACTGATTGAGCACCCTTACATCATTCTCAAACAAAACACGGATATCATCTATTTGATACTTGAGCATAGCTATACGTTCTATTCCCATCCCAAATGCAAATCCCGAGTACTCGTTAGGGTCTATTCCGCAATTCTTAAGCACATTAGGATCTACCATTCCGCAGCCTAAAATCTCTAACCAACCAGTTCCTTTCGTAATTCTGTAATCAGTTTCGGTTTCTAATCCCCAGTACACATCCATTTCTGCACTTGGTTCTGTGAAAGGGAAATAAGAAGGCCTTAGTCTAATCTGAGTTTTTCCAAAGAATTCTTGAGTGAAATAAAGCAGCGTTTGTTTTAGGTCAGCAAACGACACATTCTTATCTATGTACAATCCTTCTATCTGATGAAAGATACAATGAGACCTAGCGCTAATAGCTTCATTTCTGAACACTCTACCTGGTGATACTGTTCTGATAGGTGGTGGAGTACTTTTCATCACCCTTGACTGAACACTACTCGTGTGCGTTCTAAGCATCATGTCAGGATCTTTTTCTATGAAAAAAGTATCCTGCATATCTCTAGCTGGATGCTCTGGTGGGAAATTTAACGCTTCAAATACGTGCCAGTCATCTTCTACTTCTGGACCTTCAGAAATAGTGAATCCGATTCTACTGAAGATATCTAAAATCTCCTTTCTAATCAGTGAAACTGGATGTCTGCTACCAAGCGGAATTCCACCTGGACTTCTAGTAAAATCCTCGTTTGTACTTACTTCTTCTCCTTCGTCCTCAGTAAAGCTAGAAACTTTATTCTGGATGATGTTTCTGAGTTCGTTGAGCTTTATTCCTATGTCTCTTCGCTGCTCTTTGGCTACGTTTTTAAATTCATTATTCAAGTCCTTGAACACACCTTTTCTACCCAAGTATTTAATTCTGAACTCTTCTATCTCTTGGCTCGTCTTAGCTCTGAATTCTTCTATTTCTGCTTTTAGCTCCTCTAACTTGTCTAACATAATTACAATAGAATTTTGAATGACATCTTAATGTCAGTAACTGGTCTGTCACCATTAGCCGTAGGCTGCTTGGCTATTTCTTCTATCACCTCTATTCCACTTGTTACTTCTCCGAACACGGTGTAATTCATATCTAGAAATGGAGTTCCACCATTGGCTAAGTATTCAGCTCTCTGTTCTGCAGTGTAAGCAAACCCCTCATTGGCAGAAGCTATTTTCTTCTCTGTACTGTTAATTACTTTTTCACTCAGCTGTTTCCCTTGAACGATATAAAACTGAGAACCAGATGAAGCTTTAGCTGGGTTATTATTTCTAGCTGCTGCTAGAGCTCCTTTCTTATGGATAAACCTCTTATCGAACTCTGCTGGAACAGTATATCCAGGCCCTCCCGAACCTAATCTAGCTCCGGACTCTGCATCTTTAGAATTAGGATCACCTCCCTGAACCATAAAATAATTAATCACTCTATGAAAGAGTAAATCCTCATAATAGCCTTCATAGATAAGCTTTAAGAAATTCTCTCTATGCTTCGGTGTTTCTCTGTAGAGTTTTATAGTAACATCACCGAACTCGGTAGAAAGCATTACACTATCCGCTTTTTCCAAAACTTCTTCTAAAGTCAATGGTGCTGGAGGCGGTGGCGGAACATCAGGCGTAGCTACCGTTTCTTTACTTCCACAGGCATAAATTAACGCTGCGCAAAAAAATAGAAATACTAATCTCTTCATTTCTTAATGACCTTCACTTTCATTTTTACATCCTCAATAGGTCGGTCCCCATTTGCTGTTTTTACCGCTGCTATTTTATCTACTACTTCTAACCCTTTGGTTATTTCCCCATAAACGGTATAATTCATGTCTAACATAGCAGTTCCACCTATTGTTTTATAAATCTCTCTTTGTTCTTCAGAGTAAGTGAAACCAGGCATATTCTTGGCAGCACTTTTCTCGTAATTATCAATTTGCTGATCAGTTAGCACTTTTCCTTGAACTAAATAAAATTGTGAACCCGATGATGCTTTAGCGGGGTTGTTATTTCTAGCGGCTGCTAATGCGCCTTTTTTATGGATGGCGCTCGGATTAAACTCAGCTGGAACCGTGTATCCTGGCCCGCCAGTTCCCAATCGGTCTCCAGGTCCTGCATCCTTAGAATTGGGGTCTCCTCCCTGAATCATGAAACCGCTGATAACTCTATGAAAAAGAAGTTCATTATAAAATCCTTCATTAGCCAACTTTAAAAAATTATCTCTATGCTTTGGCGTATTATCGTATAATCCTATTTCTATCGTCCCATAATCAGTAGTCAACTCCACAAAATTTGACATTTTTAATTCTTCTCTCTCCAACGGTTTAGAATTTTCATCTTTTAGCTTTTTAACCGCTCGTTCTGTTGGTCTTTCTTCTTTCTTGGGTGGTGCCGATTCATTTGCACAGCTTACAGCAAATAAAATCAAGAGTACAATTCCACTCAACTTAACTAAATTCATGTCTAAATATTTGTTTAAATTGCAACGCGAATTTAACCATTCACACCGTTTTACTTATGACAGAGGCAACTTTTTATGCCTTAATCAAGTAATGATTAACGTGATGCAGATGAAAAATAGAATCCTTTTACTCCTTGCCCTAAGTTTAGCTTTTGCTTTTCAGTCTTGTTTTAAAGTAGAAGAAACCATAGCTACAGTCAGAGTACTGAATGAAGCTGGTCAGGCAGTTCCAAGCGCTGAAGTTACTCTATTAGGAGGAAATAGGTTTAATGAGGTTCAGACTACAAATGGAAGCGGAGTAGCTTCATTTAATTTCACAGATCAGTATCAGGCGGGTCAGAGTGGGTTTGCTGTATTAGACATTACAGTTATAAAAGGTTCTCAAGTGGGAACTGGGATCATCAAGATAGAAGAACAAGAAACTACCGAAGAAACTATCGTAATAGAGTAGTCCTAAGCTTCTAGCGTTTCTTTAAAATATTCAAGTACTGCATTTCTCATCAGCTTTTCCTGCTCTTTAGGTTGTAGTTCAGGTAACTTCATTAGCTGGTCGTAATGCGGCCATCCATCTTCATCTTTTCCAGAATACACGTAATAACCATAAGGTTCTAACAATCTACAAATGGCTATGTGCATTAAATCCATTTTTTCATTCTTCTTGAATTTTCTGAATCCTACCCCTAGTTCCTGCACACCTATTAGGAATAACACGGACTGCATGTCCATGTCCATTTCAAATCTCCCAGCCAACTCATTTAGGAGATTCTTCCACTCTAATTCAAACTGATAATCCATCTTTCCTCATCGTTAAAGTGACTTTTCTCACGATTTATCGTCAGAAATGTGTAATTCAGGGAATTTACTATCTTTGTAAGTACCCTAACTAACCTTGATAACGCGAATATAACGATGAACCGGGTTCTAACTATTTTGTTTTTTGCTCTCTCCCTAACCTCATGGGCATCTCAGGATGACAAGATTTTTCTTGATGCCAATTTTAATCCAGTAGATAATGTAAGTGGTGCTAAGTACTACAGAACTGTTTCTTTAAGTGAAGCAAACACGTACTACGCTGAAGTATTCTACCTTACTGACAAACCTCAGATGAAGGCGAACTACTTGGATGAAGAGCTAACCATTCTGCACGGGTTATGCACTTACTACCATAAAAATGGAAAGGTCGAATCTACCGGAAAATATGCACATGGAAAAAAACAAGGAGTTTGGGAGCGTTTCACACTTTTCGGGGAGAAAAAGGCCGATAGATTCTATCCTACAGCAACTGAATTAGAAGAAAAACAAAGAAAAGCATCTTGCTTAGCCAGTTTCAAATCTGGTAAAGATGAACTAGCAGATTACATCGAGGATAACCTCAGATTCCCTTACCAAGCTGAGGCTCTAGATATAACAGAAGGTGAGGTGACAGTAAACCTCTTAATCGATGATGAAGGAAAAGTGACTGACTTTGAAATATTAGCTTCTACTGACAGAGTCTTTAACCAAGAAGCCATAGTATTCATCAAAACTATGCCCGACTGGAATCCAGCTTTGTGGAAAGGAAAAGCCATTAATTCTAACTACATCATCAAACTGCCTTTTTCAGCAGATCTGAGTAGTCAAAGGAATACTACTTTCCAGAATTAGAAAATAAAGTCGGGAGGACTGAAATATTTAATGATTCGGTTTTGGGGATTAGAATAATTCCTTTTATTCGCTCTACTGATATGAATCTTTTCTATCCCTTTAAGCCAACTAAACACAGCTAGCAGAAACAGAAAATCCTCCGTGTTTCATACAAAGGACTTTTGTCGGGATGATTGGATTCGAACCAACGATCTCGCGCCCCCCAGACGCGCACTTTAACCGGACTAAGCTACATCCCGAATTTTCCGCGAAAATAAGTGCTTTACTTCTGTTTTAAAAACAGTTAAACCCACACGTTTCATAAATTTGCTCGCATTAAAAATTAGAGGAGTATATGAAAGTTTCATTGGACTGGTTAAAGGAATACGCTAAGGTGAATCTGAATGCTGAACAGATAGGAGAAATTCTTACTGATACTGGACTTGAGGTAGAAAAAATAGAAGATGTAGAAAAAGTTCCAGGCGGTCTAAAAGGAGTAGTCGTAGGCCATGTCGAAAAAAAATGGCAACACCCAAATGCTGATAGACTTAATCTTACTCTAGTAAATATCGGTGAAGCAGAACCACTCCAGATAGTGTGTGGTGCTCCTAATGTAGCTGAAGGACAAAAAGTAATGGTTTCTACCGTAGGCGCTACTTTGCATCCAACGGGAGGCGAGCCGTTCAAGATTAAAAAAGGAAAAATAAGAGGTGAAGTTTCTTTAGGAATGCTTTGTTCTGAAGTTGAACTTGGCCTAGGAGAATCTGCTGATGGCATAATGGTATTGGACAGTGAAGCCAAGCCTGGAACACCAGCCAGTGACTTTTTAAATCTTACAAGTGATAAAAGCATTGAGATAGGGCTTACACCTAACAGAACTGACGCCATGGGACACATAGGAGTAGCTCGGGACTTGTTAGTAGGTGTAAAGCACCATGATAAATATGGAGATTTGCATTCTCCACTTACACTGCCAGAATCTAATCTAGCAGAAACCGGGAAGAACGATTCATTTGCTGTAAATATTGAAGATTCAGCCGATTGTCCTCGCTACATGGGAGCAGTAATCAAAGGGGTTTCTATTCAGCCTTCTCCTACCTTTATTCAAGATAGACTAAGAACCATAGGACTTGAGCCTATTAATAACGTGGTGGACATTACTAATTATGTGCTTCATGAATTCGGACATCCACTTCACGCATTTGACTTGAGTGAAATAGCTGGAAATGAAGTAAAGGTCATTCGTGCCAAGGAAGGACAAAAGTTCACAACTCTGGATGATAAAGAAAGAGAACTATCAGCCCATGATATCATCATAGCAGATGCTCAGCGTGAGCCACTATGCCTGGCTGGAGTTTTCGGTGGAAACCAATCTGGCGTGTCTAATAAGACCACTGACCTATTCCTAGAATGTGCCGTATTCAATCCTATTTCTGTTAGAAAAACAGCCAAGCGCCACCAGTTGAATACAGATGCTTCATTCAGATTCGAAAGAGGTGTAGATGCTGACCAATGTCACACTGTGATTAGTAGAGCTATCCAACTCGTTTTAGAACATGCTGGTGGTCAATTAGAAGGAAAGGTAATAGACGAATATCCAGCTCCTTCCCAGCCTGAAGCTATTTCATTCTCTCCTCAGCGGTGCAATAGAGTTATCGGTCTAGACATACCTACTTCTAAGCTCGAAGAAATCCTAGTTGACTTAGACTTTAGTATAGAAAAAAAATCAGATGAAGAGTGGATTTGCACCGCGCCTAAGTACCGTGTGGATGTGACTAGAGAAGCCGATGTGATAGAGGAAATTCTTAGAATTTATGGATACAATAGAATTCCACTTCCGGAAAAGCTAAATGCTAGCTTGTCTTCTTTCAATAGCCAAAAAGCGGAGGGATTAACGCAGCAGATTTCTGAAACGCTTTCTGCCAATGGATTCAATGAGGTGATGAATAACAGCCTTATCATGAAAGCGCATAATGAAATATGTGACCAGACCATAGAAGGAAACCCAGTTCAACTTCTTAATCCTCTCAGTACAGAGCTGGAAGAACTCAGAACATCTCTTTCATTTACCATGCTTCAGACAGCGGCTTTTAACCTAAATAGAAAGTCAAATGACCTGAGATTATACGAGTTCGGGAAAGTGTATGCCAAAGGCGAAAATGGATATCATGAAAAACAAGTTCTGGGATTACTTCTAACCGGAAAGACTACTTCTGAAAACTGGTTAGACGGTGCGGGAAAAGTTCAAATGCCTCACCTAATTCAAGGATTCAAGAAGGTTTTTAATGCCGTAGGAATAGACTACAGCTTAAAACAAGATGGGGACACGTTGGTATTCCAATACCGAAAAAAGGACATAGGTACAGCCAGAAAAGCTACTAAGAAGGAGCTTAAGCACTTTGGCATCAAGCAAGAGGTGATTCTAGGTTCTATCTTCTGGGATGAGGTACTGGCTATACAGAAAGCTCCTATCAAGTATGAAACAGTTTCTAAATTTCCCGCAGTGCAAAGAGACCTTAGCCTTCTTCTAGATGAAAATGTAAAGTACATTCAACTCGAAAAAGAAGCTAAAAACCTGGCAGGGAAACTATTGAAAGACACGGTTCTCTTTGACGTATATGAAGGTGACAAACTACCTAAAGGAAAGAAATCCTATGCCATAAGGTTCACGCTAGGTGATGACACTAAAACGCTCAAGGATGCTACTATAGAAAAGACCATGAGTCGAATTCTAGATGGGTATAAGAGTAAGTTTGGGGTTGAGTTGAGGTAGAGACGTAAGACGTAAGACGTAAGACGTAAGACGTAAGACGTAAGACGTAAGACGTAAGACGT
>CAZTVP010000022.1:0-12524 GCA_964616995.1 uncultured Comamonadaceae bacterium | reverse complement strand
TGATGACTTCTTTCAGTTTGGAAGATTTGATCAATCGGGCTCGAATTATGACGGTCCCTTTGGAAATAATGATGGTGTGGACTGGCTTGATTATCAATCTTTAGGTATTGATAGTTCCAACCCGAATAACAATGATTCATTACCTCTAATGGTAGGAGATAATATTTGTGACACCATTTACTTATGTTTAAATGAAACTGAACTTCTTGATTTTACTTTTATTAGTGATGGCGAGGATCAAAACCTATCTGTAACTGTGGATGATGGTGGTTTCCCTAACGTAGATGTGAACATTACGCAAGGAAATCCTGCCTTTTTAACACTAGGGCTAACCTCTGGTCAAGAGCAAGGCTCTTTCACTATAGCTTTTACTGTATCTAATGAGGATAATCCTGATTTATCTACAACTTATGAAATCTACTTGGAAGTTCTGGGGGCTGAGGTTCCAGACTTAAATATTCTTTATGAAGGCTCTGCAGTTTCAGGTTTCATTCCGTATTGCCAAGAAACCAATGGGGCTACCCTATCTGGTTCAGATGGGTTTGACAGCTACTTGTGGAGCACAGGGAGCTCTTCTCAAAGCGAAACATTCACTTCAGGAAGTTATATATTAACTGCGTTCTTTATGGGTTGTGATACTCAAGCAGGGCCAATAGATATATTTGAAATCCCATCTTTCAACCCTGAAGTCACTGGAGATTTCTACGGTTGTGAAGGAGATGTTTTAGAGATTACAGTAGAAGACCCAGAATCATATGATTCCATAAACTGGTCTGTTTTTAATAATGATGGAGAAATCTTTTCTGAAGATACTGAACAAGCTACCATAGAGGTTAGTACTGGTTTTTATCAAGTAGTAGCCACTAATGGCACAGAATGTCCTGGAATTACCACTGTTCCCGTTTCTGAAGAGGTTATAAATATTCCTTCCACTGATTTCCAAACTTTATGTGATGGAGATGATGAAATATCTTGGTCTGGAGCATGGGCTAACCCTAATGCTTGTTATTACGGAATATGGATGTTTGATAACGAAGGAGACTCTTGGGAGGGTGCTAACATTCAGGTGTTCGTGGATGGAACAGGACCGTTTAACTACAATATAGCCAATAATAGTGCTTTTGCTGCTGAAATAGTTCAAGTTTTCCACGGTCAAGTCATAGAATATTTTTGGACACAAGGTCTTGACGATGATGATATTCAAGTAACACTCCTAGATGAAAACAATCAACCTGTTTTTAACACAGACGAGGGAGATGAACTTACCACAGGAGATGAACCTTTCTTTACTCAAATAGCTAACTGCGGATTTAACGCACTACCCGGAACATGGAGTGTGGATATACCAGAAGGTGGAGAGGGATTTGAAATGGACTGCTTAGGAGAAGGTATATTTAACCCTGTTAATGGGTCTTGTACATTTACTGCTCCTGAAGGGTTTGATGGAACTTATAACCTTTCATTTAACTCAGATATTTGTCCTGAAAATGACCCTATTTCATTTTCGCTCAGTTTTTCATCCGCATTCGGAGGTTCGGTAAATACCGATCTAGGTTTGACAGAATCATTTGTCGTAGTGTCTGATGGAATGCCAGATGTAATAGAGTTTCAAACAAGCTCTACTAACCCTAGCGCATACAATTATATAATTACAGATGAGAATAATAACTTTTTATATTCTGTAGAATCTAGCTATGATTTTGAAAATGAACAACCAGGAACATACTATGTCTATGGTATTAGTTATTCGGGAGAAATTAATGGGTCAACTGGTGTAAACATAAATGACATCACTTCAGACGGATGCTTTGAAATTTCTGAAAACTTCATAACCATCACTAGTAGTTTTGATTCATCTATTCTAGAGTCTAAAAAGAATAAATATGTGCTTATTCAAGAAGATAAGAATGCTCTGAGAATAGAAGGATTGGAAACGCCTTCTGTTTTACATGTTTTTAATGCTATGGGGCAGGTAGTAAAAACCATTTCTAGTTATCAGAATGGACAAATACTAGTTTCTGACCTTAGTCAAGGAGCCTACTTTCTTTCTATTTCGGAAAGAGGAGAAAAACCTGAAGTTCTTCGATTTATTAAATAAACTCTCTTCATTCAAGCGTCTGTATAAATCTTAGGAATGCGATTCATATCATAGCCGAATTCTTTTTTTGGTTAGGAGTATCTTTGCACCGCACAGATTAATACCTAATGGCTAAATCCAAATCTATATTTTACTGTACTAACTGCGGATATGAAGCGGTGCAATGGTCGGGCAAATGTCCCTCATGCCAGCAGTGGAATACGCTCAAGGAAAAAGTCATAGAAAAAGTGCACTCCAAGCACGCCACTAGACAGGAAGAAAACGCTGAAAAAACAGCAGTTAAATTCTCTTCCATAGACCCTTCTACAGAACAGCGAATAGTCCTGAATGATGGAGAGCTCAATAGAGTTTTAGGTGGAGGGTTAGTGCCTGGGAGTTTAGTTTTAGTTGGTGGAGACCCTGGAATAGGTAAATCCACGCTGATGCTTCAGGTAGCTTTAAACAACCCGGGAATAAGGATCATTTACGTATCTGGAGAAGAGAGTGAAAAGCAGCTAAAAATGCGTTCAGAGAGATTCGAGTCTAACGGTTCTGACTTTTACATCTTTACCAATACGAATACTTCCTCCATAAAGAAAATAGCCAAGAAGGTGGAACCCGACTTGATCATAGTAGATTCTGTGCAAACGCTCTATTCTCCACTGATAGACGGTTCTCCGGGAAGCCTTTCTCAAATAAGAGAAACTACGGCTGAGTTATTGCACTTTGCGAAGCAAACCAATACATCCGTTTTTCTAATCGGTCATATTACAAAAGATGGAGCTATAGCCGGCCCGAAACTACTAGAACACATGGTAGATGCTGTGCTACAGTTTGAGGGTGATAGCAACTATATTTTTAGACTTCTCCGATCTCAAAAAAATAGATTCGGGAGCACGAATGAACTGGGCATTTATGAAATGACTGGTCAAGGACTAAGAGAAGTAGAAAACCCTTCGGAACTGCTGATAAATCAGTCTGAGACAGGACTTAGCGGTGCGGCTGTAGCCTGCACCATGGAAGGGATGCGACCTATTCTTATAGAGATACAAGCGCTGGTTTCTACTGCGGTTTATGGAACTCCTCAGCGCGTAACCACTGGTTACGACACTAGAAGGTTAAACATGCTTTTAGCTGTTTTAGAAAAAAGATGTGGGTTCAGACTGGATCAGAAAGACGTATTCCTAAATATAGCTGGAGGAGTGCGTGTAGATGATATAGGAATAGACTTGGCGGTTATAGCGGCTATTCTTTCTAGCAACTTGGATATTCCACTATCTGGTAAGACGGCTTTTTGTGCTGAGATAGGATTATCTGGCGAGCTTAGAGCGGTAAACAGAGCGGAGCAGCGTGTACAAGAAGCAGAAAAGCTCGGGTTTTCTGAAGTGATTCTAGCTGCGCAAGGCGAGAAAAACAAGGTAAACGCTAAGAAGATAAATGTGGTTTACTTCAAGCACGTGGCAGAGGTGTTCAAGTATCTTTTTGGGTAGGATCTAGAATGACTACGATCTCTCCTTTTATGGTTCCTCTCGCTGTGATCTCCTGATGAACTTCTTCTACTGATCCTCTTATATACTCTTCATGCAGTTTAGATAATTCTCTGGCCACTACAATCCTATTCTCTCCAAAACCAGATTCTAGCAACTGGCTGAGTAATTTTCCTATGCGGTGAGGAGACTCGTACATGACCACTGATTTATCCAATGCTTTAAACGCTTCTATGCGCTTCATTCTTCCTTTTTTATGGGGAAGAAATCCTTCAAAGTAAAACCGATCAGAAGGTAATCCTGACGCCACCAAGGCTGGTATCATGGCCGTGGCTCCAGGCAAGCATTCTACTTCTATATCGTTTTCTACAGCGGCACGAATAAGCATAAACCCTGGGTCAGATATTCCTGGAGTTCCTGCGTCAGACACTAGTGCTATGGTTACACCATCTTCAAGAGCTTTCAAGTATTTGTCCAGCACCTTGTGCTCATTATTCATGTGAAAGCTCTGTAGCTTAGCGTCTATCTGATAATGACTTAAAAGTTTATGTGTGGTTCTAGTGTCTTCTGCTAGGACTAAATCTACTGAGCCTAAGACCTCAACGGCTCGGTAGGTCATGTCCTTTAAATTTCCGATAGGCGTGGGAACCACTATGAGTTTAGACATGTTAGAATCTTCTTCTTATGAGGTCTTCGAACTTTTCGTACACTAATGCTTCCTGTTCCGGTTCTGGTTTTTTTATGAGCTGCGCAAAGAGGTTTAAGGCCTCATTCTCACTTTCACACCCTCTGAGTTTTTCTATGAGCGCATCATACTTCTGGGCATTGTTTTGACAGAGAACTCTAATGAACTGGAACTTCTCATTTAGACTGATGGATTTAGAGATGTTTTCTATAGGCGCTTTTTCAAACTTTTCTGCAAGACTTTCTGTAGCTTCCGTTGCTACCTCTGTTTTTGGTTCCTCTTTTTGAGCTTCTTGTTTTATTTTCTCGTCTTTCTCCACCTCAGCTTCTTCAGTGATCTCTTGTGTTTCTGGAGTTTCAATTTCGATTTGCACAGCTGAAGTTTCCTCTTTAATATCCTCAGCTATCTCTTCTTCAACCTTTATTTCAACCTCCTGTTCTGGCTCTTCTAAAACAGTTTCCTCTTGTTCTTCTGAACTTTCCTCAATCTTTTCATCTTCCGCCTGAGGAGTAGTTTCTATTCTGAAAGGAGTATGTTCTTTAGCGCTGTTCAACTCTTTTTCTCCTGCTTGAAAGGCGAGTATTACGAGCCTTTCATACACCTCTCTGGCTTGATCTGAAAGCCCTTCTAACTCTTGATGAGTTAAGGAACCTGATTTCAGCTTTTTGACTTGATCTAACAAGTCTTCTGTTACTTTTTCTAACGGTAAATAATCCATTCTGTATCTAACTGAGACAAAGATAGTGGGTTTGTTGGATGGATGTGAGTTTGGAGTTTAGAGTTATGTGTAAGGGTTGGAAAGTCGATAGGTATGGCGGTCGCTATGGCTCTCGATCTTAATTTTAGGAAGTTCTTTAGAACCAATTCCAAAATCTTATTTCTTCATTGAATTAACCCACCCCAAAATTGCTAACCTTTATCCTGCCCAGCTCTTGACTTTCGTTATAGCAATTTCACCCCTCCAAGATAAGAATTTTATACACCAACGAAATACCAGTTTGGAGGGGAGTTTTAATTGTGCTTACCAATTCTTTTTGTAGAAACCTCTTAGCATTCTTATCTTTGAAAAGCCCTGCATATTAGGGTTTTTAGCTTTAGCGGTGGCGTTAATAAGCCAAGATTATTAGAAGTCCGTAAATTTGAGGTAAGTTATCCAGAACACATCTTTTTGGTTATAGATGCGTTTATAACTAAAAAAAAGATTCAACAACTAGCATCATGAACACAGCAGAAATAAAGAATCACATCCATAAACTTGTAGTTGAGACCAATGACTTGGATATTCTAAGTAAGATTCAGTCTTATTTCGAGCAGCTCAGAGCTAAAAACACTGACTGGTGGGATGATCTTACTGATGAACAAAAAAAAGATGCTCAAACAGGTTTAAATCAACTTGAAAACGGAGAAGGGATTTCGCATGAAGAAGTGCGCAACCGCATTAATAAAATGTTAGGTAAGAATGCCTAAAACACTTCCTGTTATCTGGTCTCCTATCTCTGAGGTTTCTTACTCTAAAATACTACTTTATATTAAAGATAAATGGTCTTTGAATTCTGCTATTGAATTTGATGATAGAGCAGAAGATTTAATAAATACCATCGGTACTCATCATAAACTCTGTCCTCAATCTAAACAAGCTGGTTATCGAAAGTGTAAAATAACTCCACAAACATCAATGCTTTACAAGGTTTATAAAACCCTTATCAGTATCGTTAACTTCGTTAATAACGCTACTTCTCATTCGTATTAAATTCATTTCTTAAACCCGAATTCTAAATTAACTCAACGTATCAAACTCACATGACCGCTGAGCTGAGTTGTTTTTCTAGTGAAGTTAGATTCTATCTGTAGGATGTACGAATATACTCCGTTAGGTGCGTAGTGGTCTCCGTTGTATGCTGAGCCATCCCAGCCTTGTGTAGGATCTTCTGAATAGTAAATGAGCTCTCCATATCTATTATAAATGGAAAGTTTGAACTTAGCTGGAGTTAAATAGAAAACGGGTTGGAATCTATCGTTGGTTCCATCGTTATCTGGAGTGAAGGAATTAGGTATGAAAACAAGGTCTTCATAGCAGATGGCATTAGGGTCTAATTCTTCTGGGCTAACGCATACGCTACATTCATTTAAAAACCAATCTCCGAAGACCGTTCCTTGACAGTCAACACATGAATTGTACTCTGGGCTGCTCAGCGGCCAGCACTCTCCACATAAGTCTATGGTGCTTTCTCCATTAGGGACTCCTGCGCAATCTGCACATGAAAGGTTATAATTAGGGTCGGTTACCAGTAAGCATTCTCCGCATTCATCAGTTACATGTGCACCGTTTACATTTCCAGCACAGTCCGTGCAGGATTGATTAAACGCAGCAGAGTTAGGTTCTAAACACTCTCCACATTCGTCTAAAATAGATGTGCCGTTAGGAACTCCAGCACAGTCTGAACAACTCTGATTGAATAGCTCACTTTCTAAAAGGTGGCACTCTCCACATTCGTCTATTAGAGAGTTTCCATTCACCACTCCCGCACAGTCTGTGCAGCTTAGGTTAAATGCAGGATCATCTGGAGATAAACATTGTCCACATTCATCAAGTATGAAGGTACCATTAGGTACTCCTGCACAGTCTGAGCAGGATTGGTTAAAATCAGGGTCAGCTAGCTCTAAACATTCCCCACATTCATCTATTTGTGATGTTCCATTGGGCACTCCTGCGCAGTCAGAACAGGATTGATTAAAATCAGGATCGTCTGGTAAGAGACAAACTCCACAATCGTCTATAACGTGTTCACCAAATACTTCTCCAGCGCAGTCTGTACAACTTTGATTGAATTCTGGGTCATCTGGTTCTAGGCATACTCCACAATCATCAAAAACTGCTGTTCCATCTACTACCTGATTACAGTCATAGGGAATATTAAAATTACATCTTGTGGCATCACTACCCGTGGCACCAACACCGGTAAAAAGAAACTCAGCTTCTAATGTTCCAAGATGAGGATTATGGATAGAATAAATATCACCGTTTTCAGATGCTTGAATGTATAAGGTACCATTACCGTCCATAAAAGCCGCATTAAATGAAGATAAAGCAGAATTTAGATTGACCTCAAGGACTCCATGATTTGTGTATTCAAACGCTGAGTTTATACTGTACAAATTACCATCTATAGGGCTGGTGGCCCAATCAATGCCTATGTCGAAATCCATATCCTCATTAGTTATGATTTCTGTATATGTGGGTGAATTTGGGTTTAAATCAATTTGAATAAATCTACCCCCGAAAGCATTTATACGAAATATACCGTCTTGACTGAAATCTCCGACTCCAAACGTATAACCGTCCAGCTCTTCGAATAAGATTAAACTATCCATCTCAAGTCTAGCATTTATACGTACGATGCCGTCCCATTGATTATAAACTCCCCATATTTTATTGTCAACAGGATTATACCCAAAGGCATTCATATGATCCAGTGGAGGTGTGAAACCAACGTTAGTGGTGTATACATCTTCTCTGATAAAAGTTTCCACCCCATTTATCAAGTCTATTTCAAAAACTCCACAAGTATCAGAATCGTGCTTAAACGCATATGCTTTTTCATCACAAGTAAATGGAACACTGTACCAAACCGAAGTAAGTGCACAAATGGCGTCAATTCTGACACCTGAAACACCTTCAATCACATCACATCCATTACCTACATCTGTTATACGCACTGCATCGAACTTGAGATCCCCATAGTTAAATCCTGGCAAATACTGATCTAGATCAATATCTGAAGTGAGCATCCCAGCTGAGCCTAAGAAGTAAAACCCATCATTGTTAAACGATGATAAACCAGCATCGATAAGAGCACTGCTTGTAAAATCATCAAATGCTCTTACTTCTATGGAAAATTCTAACTCTACTCCAGCTTGTATAATTCTTAAATCTGGCTCTAAAGAACCAGAATTAAGTAAATGGTTATTATTAAACTTTACTGCGATAGAACCCTGGTCTCCTAGAAATACGTGTTCAGGTGAATCAGTTCCGCTAGGATTCCAGTCACAAACCCCTAGTACCCCTTCCGGATTGGAGTCTTCAATTAAACACCCTGATTCATAAGAGATTAACTCATCTGAGAAACTTATACCATTAGGACAGTCATCACACGCTGGGTTTGATGACAACCAACATTCATCATCATCTAAATCCACCAACTCATCCCAATCATTATCTAATCCATCACCACAAGTGATGGCATCTTCATCTTGGCTCAACATATTCAGACCAACAGAAGAACAGCACACTATAAGGAGTAACTTAAAAACAACTGGACTCAGGCGCATCAATAAAAGCTTAATCTATCTCCAAAGATACACTTAGATGAATGATATATCAACTACTGTTCTTACTGCTTGACTAGCGACCAATTGAGCGTTTCTTCTTCTAATACTGCTGTTAGTACATATAGCCCAGAGGATAAGTCTGACGTGTCTATTAGATGTATGTTATCTGTCAACTGCTCAGATTTAACCACTTGTCCACTAGTGTTAGTTACCTGCAGCATTACCGCTTTATCCAACTCACCAGCTGTTACCTGAACTGTAAGCTTATCCTTAACAGGATTAGGGAACATTTTAAGCGTTACTTCATGATTTACAAAATCTAGTTCTGCTGATGGTAGTTCCTCAGATGGTACATTTAACGCTTCTGCTTGAGGTGTTATCCTATCTAAATTAGAGGAGTCATCTTCTATCATAGACTTGGTGGTGAAGTTTCTCAATACTCTGTTTCCCGAACTGTCGTAATCATATACAATTGACTCTACTTCTTGAGAAACTGCAGTTTGAACCATCAATAGTAATATGTTTATTAAAAATATTCTTGTTTTCATTTTTTTTGTAAGAGTTTGATATTAAACGTGTTTTTCGATTAAGTTAATAGATTAAATAATACAGTATGTTAAAACTCACTAGTATCCTTAAGTATAATTTTTAGAGATAAAAATTCCTATTACCAATGGTAAAACAATATAGATCATAATCGATTTAATACTTTGCCAGCGAGAGATTTCTACTTCGAGTGACAACCTTCCTTTTTGTATGAGCCTATTGTAGTAATAGTTGATTATTATGACATGCCCTGAAAGGATGGGTAATAGAAACAACTTAAAACTAAATGTTGACCCAAATTGAATAGGGTTCTCTTCTGGGAAAAAAAAGAATTTCACAATAGAGAACACCAAGCCACTATAAATAGTTTGACTAATAAACACAGCACTAGAAGAATAAAAAACAGGGTCATCACTAGTATTTTTTACTAATCTATAAACCCCAAGAAAAAGACTGTGGAAAACTCTCATTAATCAAACAAACTTTCTGTTATCGATTTTCCTGAGTAAGCTTGCCAGGACATGTCTGCAATAAAATATAACCCACCCGCAAGCCATCCAACAGGAGTTGCGGCAGCAAGGACAGTAAGAGTTCCAGTAACTAAAAGATCTGCTGTGTGATGGTTTTCCCATCCATTAGACATTCCATCATATACAGTTGCTCCTAACGACACCACAGTTAACGTTCTACTGACTTTACCTAAAAGTTTAGCAGTTTTAGCAGACGAAATCTTGTGGTTATTATTGATGACATCTTTACTCATATATCTGCCATCTGGCCCTTTCTGAGCATACTTAAATTCATGTTTACCTAAAGCTTGTTCTAATTTCTTTGCCAAACTAGCCGTATGTCTAGTTGCATTTACTGCTACAACATAGTTCGAAACATTTGTGTTGCCGCTAGTTCTAGTACCTGAGTCTGTCAGTGTGTTATCTAAGTTGTATGAATAGGAACTAGTGTCGAAAGGCCCCATCCTATTTCCTATGACAACTGCTTCTCCTAACAATAATCCACCTCCATAAACAGATCCGGGTTCTGGATCACCTCCATCATACATTAGACCATATCCCCTGCCCTGATTAGGTAAATTCAACTCAAATGCAGCTGAAGGAAGACTGTTTCCCACTGAATGAGGGTTAATGGCGGCCAAATAAGAAATGCCACCAGTAGCGAATCTCATGAAAAAAGATGAACCCGCTTTGTTTAAGAAGCGATCTCCATTGGCATGAGAATAGAGCCCACTTACTGCACCGCTTATTGCCGCTTTCACAAATAGAGGTAACCCTGAAGTAACTTTTCCTGAAGCAAATGACAAAGCACTTGAAACTACAATTTGACCCGCGCCCTGAAAGAACCCTCTATCTGAAGTAACATTTGTTATACCGTTTGTTAGTATAGAAAATGAAGTGGTAGCTAACAGAACTAAGACTGGAGTTTCACCGGATGGATCGTTGTACTTCAGGGGGTTATTAAAAGCATAAGAATATCTGTTATATCCTTGAGAATCTAAAGATTCGTGTGCGAAATTATCCATCTGTAGCATCCGTGCTAGAGAAGGATCATAAAGCCGCCCATTCATGTTTATTAGATTGAACTGATCATAAAACTCATGTCCAGTATATCCTCTCTTAAACCAATCAGGCATGTCATTATCCTGTAGGTTGCTATATGACCAATCACTTGAATTTCTTAACCTGCCCCATGCATCGTAACTATTAGTACCTAAAAGGTCCCCATTGTCACTAGTTAATGCTGTTACCGATCCTAAATGATCAGCATAAAGAAAATAAGGTTCATTCTCATTGTTCTCCGTTTTTACTACTATTCCTTTCGGTAAATATGTAAGTTGATATTCAGAATCCTCAGAAACCACTTTCTCATAATTAGAGGAATAATACGTTGTGCTGATTAACTCTTGCGAATAGTACTTCTGAACTTTCCTTCTCGTGTGATCTGATCCATATTCAAAAGTTAATTTGTGATCCCCTTGAATTATTTCAGAAACTTTGTCAAATTCAGTATAATCAATCTGTTGAAGAGAGGGGTCAAAGTCCTCGTGGGGTTCGGTAACTGATATCACTCTATTAGGATGACTACTACTATATCCATAAACCCCAACATCAGATTTAGTTGAAATGTTCCCGTTTGACTGATAGCTGAGACTTTGCACAAATAGCGGCTCCTGAAACAAATCACTTTCATCCTTTACCTCAGCTTTTAAAAGTCTATCTAAATCGTCATAGGTAAACTCTTCTCTTAAATTGGCTATATGGTTTATTCTGTGATTAAGGTTTCCTGTTATTGGGTCGAACTCATATTCATCATCCTGAATGCCAGGAGTAACAACAGATTCTAATGCCCCATACCTATCATATACCTTCTCTGTTTCCAAACCATTTCCTTTGATATAGTTTGTAATTTGACCATTGGCATTGACAGAATTTATTGTAAAAAGCGGATCTGATTCTCCTTGCAATTTGAAAGAACTGAGATATCCGTAATCATCATAATCATATTCAATAGCCACCCCTGATGGATAGCCAGTTAAACTGATTCTACCGTTATTATCATAATTAGTAGTGGTGATAAACTCTTCACCATCTATCACTTCTGTAGATTCTAAAACTCGAGCATATTCATCATATGTGAAAAGATTCTCGGTGCCGTTCGACTGAATAACTGATTCTACTTTGTTCTTTCCTGGCCCTTGCTCATAGTAAGAGTAAGTTGTGATGTTTCCATTTTGTACAGATTGAATAATTCTACCGAAATCATCATATTCAGCTTCATATATTCCTTCTGGAGACTCTTGATAAATCAAATTTGAAAATTCATCATATTCGTAGTGAAAAATGCCAGAATTAACTTCATAAAACTCTATTCTATTTCCGTTCAAGTCATAATCAAAAGTAGATATCACCTGATTATTCAGAGAAACTTGACTAACATTACCGTTGCTTGCATATTCATATTCTAAAACCCCTCCAGAGTTAGGATCTTGAGTGTCATCAATAAATACTATTCTACCTGAAGCATCTTTCTTGGTAATCTTAGTCTTCCCGTCCAGAGCAACTTCTGTTATAATAAAATAACTCCCAGCTATATTATATGTTATGCTCGTAAGATCACCCAATTCAGGAACCGAAGTGCTTTTCAATAGATTATTTTCGGAATAATATTCATAAAGTGATATTACTGCATTACTCTCATCACCTAGAAAAAATGGAGCTGTGCTTGAGGCTAAATTACCAAGATCATCGTAGGTCTTAACCGTTGAAACAGTTAGTCCATTAAAACCGTCTTCTTCTGTCGATTTGATTCTTCCTAATTGATCATATAGGACTCTTTTTGCCCCTTGACCTTGCGTTTGTGTAGACAAAATATACGTGCTCAAACCTAC
>CAZTVP010000021.1:0-12814 GCA_964616995.1 uncultured Comamonadaceae bacterium | reverse complement strand
TTATTACAAGAAAGCGGCTAACGTTTGCTTGAAGTTAGGAATGTTTAAAGAAGCGGTTTCTATGTATGACGGAATCTTGAATGCGGCTACTAATGCTAATTCAGCAGATTACAAAGACGCTACCAAGATGAAGGCTTACGCTCAAGCTAAGGCCAATACGCTATAATCATTAATGGCTACTTCTGGTAAAGACCTCAGTGCTTTCTCACCTGAGGAACTCTCTGATTTAACAGGTAAAAAATTCGGAATAGTGGTTTCTGAGTGGAACTATGATATCACGGGTAATCTTTTAAAAGGTGCTCTAGAGGGTTTTGAAAAAGCTGGAGTTCCCACAGACCACCTTACTGTAAAATGGGTTCCAGGTACATATGAACTCGCTTTAGCTGCGCAAAGATTAATCATACACCAAAAACTTGATGGTGTAGTTTGTTTAGGAAGTGTCATCAGAGGAGAAACAGCTCATTTTGACTTTGTGTGTGAAGCTGCGGCTCATGGTATCATGGAAGTCAATCTCAAAACAGGAGTTCCAGTTTCGTTTGGTGTGCTAACAGACGACAATAAACAGCAAGCCATAGACCGCTCAGGTGGAAAGCATGGAAACAAAGGAACAGAAGCCGCTGTGGTGGTTATGAAGATGGTTTGAAAGCCTGACTTAAGAAACTTAGGCGAGGGCTCAAATTATTTTAGCTTTATTCTTTTGGGCATTCCAGAAATGACTGATTAAAGATTTCTTGTCAAGAATTCAATACTGGCATAGTTTCCTTTCGCTTCATGAATTCTTGAGAGAGCATTGTCAATTTTTTGCCGCTCCTGGAAGTAGGTTACCGCCCAAGAAACTAGAAAAAGCAGAATAGCAGATAGAATATTTCTAGACACAGTTTCAGTAGGTTCTTCTTCTAGAACTATCGGAATCTTTTGAACTCTATTAATCAATTCCTCTTCCTCGAAATGACCAATTAAAAACATTTTCATTTCTTCATTATACTTATCAAACTGGATAATATCCTCCATTTGAGGTTGGCCATTTAGCAATCTATCAGCTTGATGTTGTATGTCTTTTAATTGTCTTGAAATATTCATTTTATGAGTTCATTACTAACCTCTAGCAAATCTAAAGTATTCATAATTGAAGATAAATCTATTTGGAGTGAGAGCTAACAGCAAGCTAAAAACGATTTGATGATTTGCCATTAACAAAATTTGATAGCCTTCCTCAGTACTTTGAGGTTGTGTCAGATACCTTTGCTTAGCCTGTGATTCAGTTAAAAGACATAACCAAATCCTATAAAATGGGAAGCGGCTCTCTCCAAGTCCTTAAGGGAATAGACCTTGAGATTAAGAAGGGAGAACTCGTGTCTATAATGGGAAGTTCTGGTAGCGGTAAATCTACACTCTTGAATATTCTGGGAATGCTTGATAACTATGATACCGGTTCCTACGAGTTAGACGGAAAACTGATAAAAGACCTGAACGAAAAACAAGCTGCTATTTATAGAAGTAAATTCCTCGGCTTCGTTTTTCAGTCGTTTAATCTTATCAATTTTAAAACCGCTTGGGAAAATGTTTCGCTGCCGCTGTATTATCAAAAGGTCAACAGAAACAAGAGAAAAGAACTGGCTTTCCAGCGCTTAGAAGAAGTAGGACTTCTAGACTGGGCAGAACACCTTCCGAGCGAAATGTCTGGAGGTCAAAAGCAGCGTGTGGCTATTGCTCGCTCATTGATAGCTGACCCTAAAGTTATTCTGGCTGATGAACCTACGGGAGCACTAGATTCTGTGACCTCCACTGAGGTAATGAACTTGCTGAAGAAGGTAAATGAATCAGGTAAAACGGTGATCATAGTAACGCACGAGAACGAAATAGCACGCGAAACTGAACGAGTAATCCGATTAAAAGACGGTAAAATAATTTCTGTGTAATGTTCAATAGAGATACTTGGACAGAAATATTACAAACGATATTAAAGAATCCACTTCGGTACATTCTGACGGGTATTTCCATGGCAGTGGGGATTTTTATTCTGGTTTTTCTATTGGGAATGTCTTCTGGATTAAGCAATGGTGTGGCTTCTATGTTTGATAAAATAGCCATCAATAGTTTAAGTATAGAAGCAGGGAGAACAAGTTTGGCTTACCAAGGAACTAAACCAAATAAAAGAGTTGATTTCTCGGTCTATGATGAAAAAAAAATCAATGAAGATTTTGAGGAAGAATTGCCATTTGGTTCAGCTATAGAACAGATGTGGGGAATTCGAATGAGCTACGAAAATGAATCAGATAACTACTCCCTTACAGGTGTCAACTCTACCTATTTAGAATTGGCTAAGCTAGAAATATTGCAAGGCAGATTCCTACACCAACTAGACGAATCAGAATCTAGAAAAGTAGTGATTATAGGCAAAGATGTGCATCAAGAATTATTCAAAGGAAAACAAGTAGCAGGTGAACGAATGACCATAGGAGGAGTTCAGTTCAAGATTATAGGAGTATTTAAAAGAGGAGAGAGCAGATGGAATAACAGAAAATGCTATATCCCCATCCAAACCTATCATAAGCTGTTTTCTAGAAACAACAGAATAGATGAGTTTCTCATGAGCACTGGTGAGTTAGCTGTAGGAGAGACTGTAGAAGTAGAAGACCAATTGTTAGCCTCATTTAAAGCCAGGCATAAAGTCCACCCTGAAGACCAAAACGGAATTTACTCAGACAATGCTAACGTGAACAATAAAGAATTCACCGATGTTCTCCTTGGAATCAAGTTGTTCGTACTAGTAATTGGACTTATGACTTTGGTTTCTGGAATCATAGGTATTAGTAATATCATGAGCATAGTAGTGAAAGAACGTACTAAAGAATTAGGAATTAGAAAAGCGTTAGGAGCTACTCCTGTGAAGATAATAGGACTGATTCTGCAGGAGAGTTTGCTTATAACAGTGTTGAGTGGATTTCTAGGTATGATAGGCGCTATAGCTATTCTGGAAACGATTTCACAGTTCATAGATATAGAATTTTTTAAGAATCCTGCGGTAGATTTTAATACAGCTATGCTTTCACTCTTCATCTTAATTGTAAGTGGAGTAGTGGCAGGATTAGTACCAAGTATAAGAGCTGCTAGATTAAGACCCATAGTAGCTCTCAGAGAAGAATAATGGATAGAGATACGCTGAAGGAAATATTAGCAGTACTGGTCAGAAATCCTCTGAGAACCATACTTTCTATGATAGGAGTGGGCTGGGGAATTTTCATGCTGGTGATAATGATGGCGGCCTCTAAGGGATTAGAAAATGGTGTGAAGGCAGATATGGGAAATAGAGCTGCTAACAGTGGAGGAATCTGGTCTATGATGACTTCTATGCCTTACAAAGGATTCAAGAAAGGAAGATGGTTCCAGTTGAATATGGAAGACATGAACTATTTGAAAGAAAACGTAGCTCATATAGATATTCTTTCGCCAAGGTGTCAGTCTGGTGGATGGCAGGGTGGAGACAATGCTACTTACAAAAACAAGACAGGTTCATTCAGTATTTATGGAGAAACTCCTGGGATTATTCAGATTCAACCCATGAATGTGGATGAAGGCAGATTCATAAATGAAAACGACTTAGATGAAGCCCGAAAGGTCTGCGTGATAGGAAAAAAAGTAAAAACCACCCTGTTTGGCGAAGAAGAACCTCTCGGAAAATACCTGAAAATAGGCGGAATCAGCATGAAGGTGGTAGGCATTCATAGTTCTAAAAAAGATGGAGAAGATGGAGGAGAAGAGAATGAAAGTATCTTTATGCCTATTACTACGTTTCAGAAAGCCTTTAATTACGGGAATACCATTGGCTGGTTCAATGTGAAAAGTGAGGACGATTATCCTATTGCGCAGCTACAGGAAGACATTAAATCAGCATTAAAAGTCAGAAAGAGCATTCACCCTGAAGACCCGCGTGCTTTTGGAAGCTGGAATATGTCAGAAGAGCTTGAAGATGTAAACGCCATTTTTTCTGGAATTAGCTTCATTTCCTACGTTGTTGGACTTCTTGTACTATTCGCTGGGGTGATAGGGATAGGTAATATTATGCTGGTTTCTGTTACCGAAAGAACGAAAGAAATCGGAATCAGAAGGTCACTGGGCGCTACTCCCTCAGTCATTATTAAGCAGATTATTTCAGAAACACTGCTCATAACCATAGTAGCAGGATTACTGGGAATATTCTTTGGGATTTTGGTGGTGGAACTACTCAATTCAGCGCTTGCTGGAATGGGAGATTCTGGCTCATTCAGAAATCCATCAGTCTCTTTTAACATAGTAATAGGCTCGCTACTCATTTTAGTAGTAGCTGGATTAGTCACAGGTTTTCTCCCTGCATATTCTGCCGTGAAGATTAAACCCATAGATGCATTAAGAAAAGATTAACTCATGAAAAAAGGTTGTTTTACTCCACTCGTTATCATTATAGCTTTGATTCTAGTTCTGGGCGTAGCTAGTATCTATTACCTCTACGAAAAGGAAAATGAGCCGCCTGTGCGGTATGAGCATCAGAGTCCAGTAAAGAGAGATATCGTAAAGAAATCGGTAGCTACGGGTTCTGTTATGCCAAGAAACGAGGTTCAAATCAAACCTCAGATTTCAGGAATTATACGTGAATTAAGAGTGGAAGCAGGACAAACGGTTAAGGAAGGTGATGTGCTAGCTATAGTTCAAGTTATTCCAGACATGGCTAGCTTGAATGCAGCAGAGAATAGAATAGACCGGGCGCAGATTAATCTGGAAAACACTAAGATAGACTTTGATAGAAACAGCAGCTTACTAGAAAAAGGTGTGATTTCGCCAGTGGAGTTTCAGCCCTTTGACCTAGCTAAAAGAAATGCAGAACAGGAGTTAAGAGCTGCGCAAGAGAATCTTCAGATAATAAAAAATGGAGTAGCCAAAAGAAGCCGAGGCGGTTCTAATAATGACGTGCGCTCCACCATCAGCGGAATGATTCTAGACGTGCCTGTAAAAAAAGGGAATAACGTAATAGAAGCCAATACCTTCAATGAGGGAACTACTATAGCCAGCTTAGCCAACATGTCTGACCTCATCTTTGAAGGGAAAATAGACGAGTCCGAGGTAGAAAAATTAAAAGAAGGAATGGAGCTCATACTTACCATAGGAGCCATCGAGGGAGAGACGTATAAGGCTATTCTAGAGTACATAGCTCCTAAAGGAATAGAAGAAAATGGCGCGGTGCAATTTGGTATCAAAGCAGCAGTTTCACTATCCGAAGACCAGTTCATAAGAGCAGGATACTCAGCCACAGCAGATGTGGTCTTAGACAAAAGAGAACAAGTAATGGCGGTTAGTGAGAGTCTGTTACAGTTTGAAAAAGACGGTTCTGCTTTCGTAGAAGTGAAGATTAATGACAATGAGCATGAGAAGCGCCCTGTTGAGCTAGGTCTTTCAGACGGGATTTTTGTGGAGGTTCTCTCTGGATTAACTGCGGAGGATTCTATAAAAGCTTGGAATTCTCCTATGAAGGAGCAGAAATGAACAGGCTAAAATACTCCTGTTAGTAAATACTATATTCATTTTTAATTTCGAGGCTTATTAACCATAGCTTAGAGCACCACTATGGGAAATAAGAAACTGATATACATCCTAGACGATGATTCGCTGAATAACATGCTGAACAAGCAGTTTCTTACTTTTTCTATGCCAGAGGCAGAGGTAATTACTTTTGAAGATCCGGTTGACCTCCTTAAAAACCTTGTCAAAAAAAGACTAGACTGGCCAGACTTACTTCTGCTAGATATTTCCATGCCTGAACTTACCGGTTGGGAGTTTTTGAACTACTTAGAGAAATACCATGTAAACATTGAAGTTATGATGCTTTCTAGTTCCATGCATTTTGACGATATGGAAAAGGCTAAAACCTATAAGCTGGTTTCCAATTACATAGTTAAGCCTCTAACCAAGGAAAATATCCAGCACTACATCATAGATAGAAAACAAAGTACCATTGGACTGGATTAGTGTTTCAGAAAAGCTTCCTCAGAATGGTCAGCGAGTTCTGGCTTTCATTCCAAATAACAAGGTATTCCTTCCTGGAAAAGCCTTTGATTTCGAAATTCGAGAGGTTATTGTGCTGGTTTTTCTAGAAAACTTCTACCAAGATGATGCGGAGAAGAGGGAAAAATATGGCCTTCATTTTTGGCAGGGAGAAGGCAATTCCAATCACTTTTTCCAAGATGTAACGCACTGGGCTAAAATTCCATCTGGCCCAGCTTAAATGTTTCACTTCTTTGGTTTGTCTAAGACGCTTAAATCTCCTTGCACACAGAGAATCATCGTCCCGAACCCCACGAATTTATAGTCTTTTCCTTCGCCTAAATTGAACTGGTAGGTGCTCCCAATCTTAAGGTCTTTGTACTCTGCGTTTAGGAAAATGAGTTTAGAGATGTTTTCTACTAAGAAATCGTTTAATCCCAAGGCATCGTCCTCGGTTTTTTCCTTGGCCTTTTCAGTAATGAATGTTTTAAAATCCTGCTCTGTAGGCACAGTAAAAGCGAGTGCTAGGAGAATGACAAATGCTATTAAAATTATTCCTCTAAATTTTTTCATAAGCGCGTAATTGTATGATAAACAGATGTGGCAAACAGTGCTGCAGTCTCGGTTCTAAGTCTTTCCGTTCCTAAACTAACTCCTTTAAAATCAGACTTTTCAGCTAGTTGTATTTCTTCTTTTGAAAAATCACCTTCCGGCCCTATGCACAGTACAGTAGGTTCCGCGGTGCAATGGTTCTTCACCACCTGACGACTAAAATCTTCATCACAGTGAGCTAAGAGTTTATTTTTCCATGAGGAAGAATAGTTTAAAAACTCGTTGAATTTCATAGGAGTTTTCACTTCAGGGAGCCAAGCTTTCCGAGATTGTTTTACGGCTGAAAGCACGATTTTATTGCACCGCTCTACATTCAAATTCCTGCGCTCAGAATGATGAGTAAACAAAGGAATAAAATCCTTAACCCCAAGCTCAGTGCATTTCTCCAAGATAAATTCAAACTTGTCCATGCTTTTAGTGGGGGCTACGGCCAGCGTAAGAAAGTATGGATTAGCAGACTGGGTTTCTTTCTCTTGAATTTGTATAACCGCATTCTTTTTAGCCGCAGACTGAATCAGCCCTTTGGCCATAGTTCCCGCACCATCGGTTACCTTGATATTATCTCCAGCTTTAAGCCTAAGCACTCGAGTGAGGTGCAGAGATTCCTCAGTGCTGAGAGTCACTTGAGGTAAAGATAAATCTGGATGATAGGATAGATGCACCGTAAAAAATTAGAACCGCTAAAATCTGAAATTTTCAAATGAAAGCGGTTCTAAAGATTCCTAAAAGGTAGATTCCTTTACGCGGTAACGGCTTCTGGCGAAGCGCTCATAATTTCTTCATTGGCATATTCCTCGAACTTCTCAAAGTTAGCTATGAACTTCTCAGCCAGTGAATTGGCCTTAGTGTCATAGGCTTCTTTATCCTCCCAAGTATCTCTTGGGTTTAGAATTTCATCAGGAACATTAGGACAAGAAGTAGGATAATTCAACCCGAATACTTCATGACATTCGTAATTGACATCATTGAGTTGTCCAGTAAGAGCAGCCGTGATCATGGCTCTGGTGTATTTCAACTTAATTCTAGAACCAGTTCCATATTCTCCACCGCTCCATCCAGTGTTTATGAGCCATACGTTTACGTTTTGCTCGTCCATCTTTTGACCTAACATCTCCGCGTAACGTGCTGGGTGTAATGGTAAAAACGGTGCTCCGAAACATGCAGAGAAAGCAGTTTGCGGTTCTGTAACTCCTGCTTCAGTTCCTGCTACTTTAGCTGTATAGCCGCTAATGAACTGATACATGGCTTGTGCACGAGTCAACTTAGATATCGGAGGTAATACTCCAAATGCATCAGCTGTCAAGAAGAAGATGTTCTTAGGAGCTGAACCAGCACTTGGTACCATAATATTATCTATGTGGTGAATAGGGTAAGACACTCTGGTGTTTTGAGTCTTAGTCGTATCTGAATAATCCGGAGTACATCCATTGTCCATGAAACCTATGTTCTCCAGAATAGCCCCGAATTTGATAGCATCATAAATCTGAGGTTCTTTTTCTTGAGAAAGGTCTATGGTCTTAGCATAACATCCACCTTCAAAATTGAAGACGCTGTTTGCAGACCATCCGTGCTCATCGTCTCCTATTAGTTTTCTTTCTGGGTCAGAGCTTAGAGTAGTTTTTCCCGTTCCGCTTAGCCCAAAGAACACTGCCGTATCTCCTTCTTTACCTACGTTAGCGCTGCAGTGCATAGAAAGCACTCCTTTTTGTGCAGGAAGTACAAAGTTCAATACAGAGAAAATTCCTTTTTTGATTTCACCTGTATAACCAGTTCCACCTATCAGAATCATCTTCTTGGTGAAATTAATTACCGCAAAGTTGTGCTGTCTGGTTCCGTCTATTTCAGCATCTGCCATAAATCCTGGAGCACATATAATGTTCCACTCAGGATTAAAAGTTAGAATCTCTTCAGTAGTAGGTCTAAGGAACATATTAGAAGCAAACATGTTACTCCATGGGTACTCAGTAACTACTCTAAGGTCGAGCTGATAGTTTTTATCTGCGCAAGCATAAGCATCTCTAACGAACACTTCTTTTCCAGCTAAGTAAGCCTTCATTCTATTGTGCAGTCGGTCAAAAGCATCTGGGTCAAACGGTTTATTAATATCTCCCCACCATACTTCATCTTTAGTGATACTATCTTTTACGATGAATCGATCTGCTGGAGACCTTCCTGTAAATTCTCCTGTGTCTATGGCTAGCGCTCCCGTGTCTGTAAGAAGACCTTGTCCTCTTATGATAGTTTCTTCTGTGAGTTCTGCTGGAGATAAGTTCCAGTACGCTGCATCTACGTGGTCAAGTCCTAGGTAAGATAGAGTGGTGCCTTCTGCTTTTAATCCGAAGTTATTCATGTTTTTCAGTCTATGATTACCTATACAAAGTTAAAGGTTATAGATACCGAGCTTGTAGGAAAAAAGCGATAATTTGTCATTGAGTTTTTCGTTTTAAGTGTCTGTAAAACAGTCTTTTATTAGCTTTAAAAAAGCTATTAACAAAGTGTATTTTTTACACTTATGTGGCTCTAAAAATCATTTTTTGGGTAGGAGAGGACAGAGTTTTGAGAAAACCAGGGTTTAACTCTTCTCCTTCTTAGACTTGCTTAATCCGATTTTATAATCTTCAAGAGTTCCATGAATCTTCAGATTGAGATACCTGGTTTTTCTGTCAGGGTCAACTTCTATGATTTCATCATCACCTGTTTCTCCTTTCTTATTCTTCTTATCCCCGAATAACTTATACCTGGCTGCTTGCTTGACCGTTTTCCATGGAATACGGATGTAGTATTCGATGTTATCGTTCATGTCTTGCGTACCGCTAATGTCCATGTGACCGAGGGTAGATTCTATGCTCATGTTAGGAATAGTCATAAGTCCATGAGTGAGGTCTATGTGGTTCTGAAGCGTATCGAATCGAACATTAGTCAAGTCTTTATCCCCCATGTAATCCGCTAGAACGAGCATAGCATCATAATTCTCTAGTCTTCCGTTTAAAACTTGCACATCCATGTGAATTTCAGAATGGTCCAGGTCAGGAACTAAGTCTGGATAGACTCTAATGTTCCCGTTTATGCTGGTGGTTAGTGTTCCGTGCAAATTATCCGAAACCAAATAATCCTGCCCGAAGTTCTCGAACTTAAACAGAAGTCTGTCCAACTCCATGTTTTCTGCTTCTAGGTTAGTTCGAAGGTAAATTTGGTTTGGATTACTACCGTCAAAATCACCTGTCATACTAAAGTTTCCACCTGCAGTTTTCATCACCAGAGATTCTACTTCTACATGATGATTGGACTTCATTTTCATGCGGCCTTTTATGTCTAGTAGATTCAGTCTGTGAAAGATGAACTGTTCTACATCCACATCACAAGTGATATCCGTGAATGGAAGTTCATAGACATTGAACACATCTGCATGAGCCGCCACATCTGAAGTATCTGCTTTTACTTCGGTTTTAGCCTTGTTTTCTTGAGCTGGAATAGGATTAAAACTAAACAGCTGGTCAAAGTCAATGTAGTTGGCCTTCAGCCCGAAGTAATTATCTCTTTTACGCACTTCAGGATTGTCTCCTAAGTAATAATTCAAGTTCACATCAAAAGCTGTTCTACCGATTTTCCCCTTGAACTTTTCTATCGTAATGTGTTCATCTTCATAGTGAATTCGTCCGTTGAAATTTTCAAACTTCATAGGATGAATGTGCATTTTAGCAGTCAGTTTGTCTAGGTCTGTGTCTATGCTTTGCACCGTAGAATTTACGTAATGCATGCTCGTATTTACGTGTAGCGCTAAATCCTCAAACTCCTCATGCCTGTAATCTTCAGGCACATAATTTTCACCTTTATAAGAGAAAATATCTTCCAAGCGGAGTAAATCTGATGTGAGTGTGAGGTCTAAATCCACATCACCATTCAGTTCATCCTCCATCCAAAAGCCGTAATCATGCACAAGCCCATTCAGGTGAAAATCAGAATCATCTATAAATCCTGTGAAATCTACGATGCGTAAATCTCGGTCATCTATGAGTATATCTACATGAAAATCATGTAGTTCATGTGGATAATGCTGAAGCTGAGTATGAAGACTATCTATGAAAAACTCGCCTATGGGCAAGTGCTCAGATTCAGTAAATGCCTTAGCCGAAGATTTGAATGACAAGCCCAAGCTGAGGTCTTCTAGGCGTTCATTGACACCTGTGCTGTCCTTTTCTGAGAATTTAGTTAGCTGCGCAATATCAAGTACGTTAGACACTAAATCTAAGTGAACTTCCACAGGCTTATCCGTATGATGAACGATAGCAGGAAGGTCTGAAATGAAGCCACTCATGGACAAATCCGACTCTCCCATGAGCAGCTGAAACTGGTCTAAAATGGCTTCCTTTCCATTCATGGTTAGGTGCACATCTAACTTCTCCAGAGGAGCAGGGAAGTCCTCTGAAGTAAAGCTCAGGTTAGAAACTTTTAATTCGCTGAAGTAGGCTTTATTTAGATTGTCAAGTGTTTTTTCTGGTTGGTTCAAGTCTATAACGTCATGAAAGCGCATCTTTAAATCTACTTCGCCAGAGGTGTCATCTAAGTCGGTTAGGTTCAGGAAGCCAGCCAGAAATTCCAAGTTAAAATCTACGTTCAGCTGCATATCTACTTCTGGAGATTCAAAGTTTTTTACCACCACATCACCAGTAAGGTCTCCTTGTTCTAATCTAGCAGTCATGTCTGTGAAGGAGAATTCCATAGATTTTAGATTACGCTCAGCACCGGTAGTAAAGTAACCATTGAACCCTAAGTTGTCCATGATTTTTCCTTTCTCCGTGTTCTCTAAAAATGCTTCACTAGCTCCGAAGTTGACATCCACAAAAGGAATTTGACCATGAAGCGTGGGACCTTTTACAGTAGAGTTGAAGTAGATTTTTCCAGCATTATTATACTGCTCCAGCACAGGAATTAAATCCTCAGGCGCGAAGGCTATGAACAAATCAAAATTCGGCTTAGAACCAGTAACAGAGAGGTCTAGCGTGATGTCATTTTTAGTATCTATTGTTCCTTCTATGTCGAAATCTCCATGTTCCATAGTAATCCCAGACGGCTGAATGGTGAGCATGCCTGTGTTCTCGTCCAGCGTAATATCTGAATGCGCCTCGAAGTGCTTGTGATAGACATACGTAGGCCTACCATCATCTGTAATATTCAGCTGAAACTCCGTGTCTATGTGAGCTGCTATTTCATCTTTTCCAGTTTGGAACCCACCTTTAGCCCAGTAAATAAAGGTTTCCACATCCATATTGGTAGCTTCGTCAAACTTATGAATGTCTAGGTTCTTGAGTTCTACATTTTTTAGGTGAATCTTAAGTGCTTCTCCTTCTTCAGAAGATTCAGTGGGAGTAGATAAAGCATTCTGGAGATTGTTAGTTCCATCTTCATGAAGCACTATGTTGAACACACCTTCTTCTACCAGTAGAGTTTGAACATCATAATTTCCAGAAACAATATCCCACAGATTAAAACCGGCATAAATATCTGCCACATCTAGAATGACCGGGGCATCCTCAGCTTTGGTTTCGTACACATGAACATCATCTATCTTAACAGAGATGTACGGAAAGTTTTGAAAAGGAGAGAGGTGAGCTTTGCCAACTGAAATGCGACCTTCATACTCTTCATTCAGAGAAGAAATCTGACTTTGGATAATATCATCTTGCTTGTTGTACATCACAGCTAGTATGATTCCAAAAACGAGGAGAGGAAGCAATATGGCGAAAGCAATTAACCTCCACCAAAATTTACGGCTATTTAGAAAGTTCGATTTCATTAGTATTCAGTCTCACTAAACAAGTTAGAACAAGACTAAAAAGAGGATTATAGTTGAAACAAATTTATCTCCTTTTTTGGAAAGGAAGAACCTAAATTCAGTTAAGCTCGGATATCTATCTCAACTCGAAATATGCTTTAGGTTCTAAAACTTGAACAAGAAATAAGGAGAAGGAAAATAGTCCTCAATCTGCGTGAGAAATTCAGGAGAAGCATAACCCCAGTCAGTTAGTCCTTCATCTACCGCTTTTTTGGTCAGTACCTGAAGATGAACATGACAAAACCATCCACCACTGTCGCTCTCTTTTCCAATGCGTCCAAATTCCTGTCCAGCCTTTACGCGCTCACCAACTTGAAGAGCATGAGGAGTTTTCAAATGACCATAGAACGAATA
>CAZTVP010000020.1:10404-12859 GCA_964616995.1 uncultured Comamonadaceae bacterium | reverse complement strand
CTGTCCTCAGGAACTCTTTTTCTCAGAAAACTGATAGCATCTATCATTTCTTGAGGCGCATCATTCAAATCCTCTTCCTTAATTCCTGCGCCTATTTCAAAGTCCTGATCTCCATGAAACTGATCTGTATAAAATTCAAAGGCTCTAGAATCTTCAGAATATGAAAATGCCTTTTGGTTTCTACCTTGAACGGTACTTGGTTTATTCTTAAGGATTTGATCTAGAACGAGAGGCATATTTCACACTTAAATATTGTGGAAAGATATAGAATTTCAAGCATTAATTTTGAAGGATGTGACTTGAGCGTTTCAGATTCTCATTAGCATCAAATATTTTGCACCGCCATAACAGAATTACTTCTGGTAAAAGACCAAGGTTCAAATTATCGATTTGGCTATGTTTGTAAGAAAGATAAAAGAACACAGAATATGGCTACTACAGCAGATATAAAAAATGGACTATGCATTAAGTGGAAAGATGGTTTATGGCAAATCGTGGAATTTCTTCATGTGAAACCTGGAAAAGGCCCGGCTTTCGTAAGAACTAAGCTTAAGAATCTGGATAACGGAAAGGTGGTGGACAATACGTTCAACTCTGGAGTTAAAATCGAAACAGTAAGAATAGAGACCAGAGATTACCAGTATCTATATAATGATGATATGGGTTACCACTTCATGAATAATGAAACATATGAGCAAATAGCCGTGCCAAAGCATCAGATAAGTGCTCCACAGTTTCTAAAGGATGGAGTGATTTGCTCTATCGTATTTCATGCAGAAGAAGAAGCAGTTCTAAGCTGTGATTTACCAAACCACATGGAATGTGAGGTTACTTATACAGAACCTGGAATAAAAGGAGATACAGCTACAAATAGTCTTAAGCCAGCTACTTTAGATACAGGAGCAGAAGTTAGAGTGCCGCTTTTCATCAACATAGGAGACTGGGTTAAAGTGGATACCCGAACGGGTGCTTACAGTGAGAGAGTAAAAAAATAAGGCTACTTTACCATGAAGCTTCCAAAACCACATACACTGAAAGAAATATGCTCCATTACAGGAGGTTCTTGGTATGGAAATGAACAGGTTCAAGTACTAGGTGTGAATGAAATTCACATGGTGGAGGAAGGTGATGTCGTGTTCGTAGATCATCCTAAGTATTATGATAAAGCGTTGCAAAGTGCAGCTTCTGTCATCTTGATTAACAATCTTACAGAAATTCCTCAGGGAAAAGCCATTATAGTATGTGAAGATCCTTTTAAAGCGTTCAATGCTCTTCTCAAAAGATTTAAACCAGTTACACACTGGAAAGCTCCTACCGCTCAAGTAGGAAGCGGAACAAACATAGCTCCTGGAGTTCACCTAGGTGCTAATGTAACTGTAGGTGAGAACTGTACCATTCACGCTGGAGTAGCTATTTATGATGATGTTACTATCGGAAATAATGTAATCATCCATTCTAATTCTGTGATAGGAGCAGATGCATTCTATTATAAAACCAGAGAAACTGGATATGATAAACTCCATACTAGTGGCGGAGTGGTCATAGCAGATAATGTAGAGCTTGGTGCATTATGCACCATAGATAGAGGAGTTACGGGTCAAACCAGAATAGGTGAAGGATCTAAATTAGATGCACAAGTGCATGTAGGCCATGATACGGTTATAGGTAAAAAATGTCTGATGGCTGCTCAAGTTGGCATAGCTGGCTGCTGTGTAATAGAGGATAATGTGACCTTGTGGGGACAAGTAGGACTAGCCTCTGAAGTAATCATCCGATCTGGTGCTGTTGTACTAGGAAAAGGCGGAATTATGGGCGAACTAGAAGGCAATAAAACTTACATGGGAGCACCTGCAGTAGAAGCTCGAGCCAAGTGGAGAGAACTAGCCCTAATTAGAAAACTACCTGAAATCATAGAGAATTTACAAAGCTAATCACGCAGTAAATGGCCAGTAAAGTAGAGCGACTCATAGAGAAGATGAAAGTGAAGGATTTCAAACTGAAATCTATGCTTCAGATTACAAAAGCTATTAACGCTGACGCGCCTACTCCTGAACTTCTTTCCCTATTCGAACAGGCGGCTGTAGAGGAACTAGGAATAGACAAACTTCTATTGTTCTCTTTGGACCAATCATGGAAGTGTATCCTTAAAATAGGAGTAGATGATGAAGTGGATGACATTATGGATCAGTCTTTTTTCTCTTCTGAGGATTCTATTTCTTTGACTACTGGAACAGGAACTCAAGAGGCTTTTGACATAGTAATTCCTGTTCAACATAATAATGAGCCTATAGCTTTCCTGTTAGTAGGAGATTTAGCTGAGGAAGAACTTAAAATTTCTCCTGCTATAAAGCACATGAACTACCTCCAAACGCTCACTAACATTATAGTAGTAGCCATTAGGAATAAAGCATTAGTTCAAGAATATAATCAAAAATGGACTACCATAGAAAAAGAG
>CAZTVP010000020.1:1549-10394 GCA_964616995.1 uncultured Comamonadaceae bacterium | reverse complement strand
TGAAGCAGGAAAGAGTAAAAAAAGAATTAGAGTTAGCTGCGGAACTTCAGCAGCTCCTGGTTCCCAATAAAATCGAAAGCACGGCAGACCTAGATGCAGCAAGTTTTTATAAACCTCATGCGCAGCTGGGTGGAGATTACTACGATTTTATGACGCTGAAAGACGGAAGAAAAATGTTTTGCATAGCGGATGTAAGCGGAAAAGGAGTTAGCGCAGCTTTTCTTATGAGTAATTTTCAAGCTCACCTAAGAGCCATTTTTAACTATACAGACCAGCAGTTAAAGCAAGTAGTGAGAGACCTTAATAGAAAGGTGAACAGCAGCGCCATGGGTGAAAAATACATTACCATGTTTATAGGTATATGGAATGGTGAAACACGTGAACTCATTTATATCAATTGTGGACATAACCCTCCGCTTCTTGAAAACGGAACGGATGACATTATAGAACTTAAAGATGGCTCATTTGGTTTAGGCATGCTTGACGAAATCCCATCTATCAGTGAAGGTTCAGTTTTTATCAAGCCACACTCAAGATTAGTGTGTTTCACTGATGGCTTGGTGGAAATAGAAAATGAAAATAAACAGGAGTTTGGGATAGAGAGAGTGATAAAAGTCTTAGAAGCTAATCCAAAGGCAAGCTCAGAACAAGTAAACAATCGATTGATTATGGCGGTTCATGACCATAGAGGAGATATGCCTTTTATGGATGACACGGCTATTCTAACTTTAAGATTTGCTTAAGCTATCTTCCGCTGGTCTTAAGTGAAATAAATCCATAGCCACCAGCACCGCGCTAAATCCCCAAAATAAACAACTGATTTTATCCGTGTCTAAAAAGTTGTTTAATATTCCATGCACGTAATACGTAAACAGACCCAAATAGCACGTTAAAGCCAGCATTTTCAAATGTCCATTTGGAAGCCTATACACCACTCTAAATGCAGTGATAGTGACTGATATAATTATAAAAAGATAAAGCAGCGGCCCTAAAATTCCCATTTCAGCTAGCGGCCCCAGATATTCGCTATGGGCGTTTCCCGCATCACCGCTGTCAGTAGTAATAATAGTCCTGTCCGCAGCACTCTGAAAAGGTGCATATTCAAAAGAATAACTCCCTGGTCCCCATCCCACTATTGGTCGCTCTTCAAACATTCTTAGCGCAGCATTCCATCTATTTAAACGTTCTAAATTAGACGCATCTGAACTAATGTTACTTATACTTTCTACATGCTCAGTGAGACTGTCAGAACTATCCTGTTTATTCCGCTCTAAATCCATGAGGAGCTGTTCCAGAGTGAAGAAAAGAAAGAATCCTCCAGCCACCGCTAAAAACACAAGTGTACGCAGTTTTATCCTGAAATACAAAAACACTCCTACCACTCCAGCCGCTAATAAACTCACCCATGCAGCTCTTGTATAAGATAGTACCAGCGCGGTGCAAAACACAGCCAAAGCAGGTAACAATAACAACTTAGTAGTGCTCTTTAACTTATCCGTAAAAAACATTCCTACAAATACCGGAAGAGTAAATGCCAATGCTGCACCATAAGAAGTGTGGTCTGCAAAAAAAGGAGTCATTACCCAATGCGCAGGGTCATGCTCAAAACCTTCCATAGCATGCCTCACCATAGTGTAAATCATGACAAAAAATAGTGGAAAAATATAGAGCCAGACAAACCTATCTATATTCTTCTTTTCCTTAAAAAGGTGGACAGCCATAAAGAAAAAACTAACTACGAACCATGCCCTACTTACTAAAAATTTAAAAGAAACCAATGGCTGAGCACTGGTAAAACTAGTGAGAAAAATCCAAGTGAAGTAAGCATAAATACTCCAGCTTACAGGATGAGTAAATATCCGTTTATCTATGGTTTGATTGGCCAGCAGTTTTAGAATAAACAGCAGCATCAGCCCTACCAAAAGAGGCTCTGTGGGCAAGTAAAGACCTAATCCTTCTAAACCTAAATCTTCTAAGTTAACAGATACTGGAGCCATAAAGACTACGGATAAAAGAAGAATATCTATCCTAGAAAATGCAAGCAGAAGAATTAAAAGTACTATAGGCAAAAGAGAGAAGTAATAAAACTCCAGCCCTATAGCCACAGCTTGAAGTACTGCAAAAAGACCTCCAAGTGCATAAACGTATTTTAAATCCAAACTCCGCACAGTGAGTTTAAATCTCGATTTTTCCTTGAGCTCTCAGCGCAGAAATATTCTCCCATAACAGAAGAATAATTACAGTAAACACGAAGGCAGATAGAACAGACATTACACAAATCAGCCATCTCACTGGATAAGCTTTTTTATCTGGAATGGATGCACTGTTTACAATTTGCGCAGCTGAAATTTTACTATTCATATCTATCCCGAAACGCTCTATGTTCTTCTTAAACCTGTCCTCTCTATCTATAATATTTTCCAAGGCTTTTTCTAAGCTAATGAATTGAACTCCGTATTGAGAGAGTTCCTTCATCTGCTCATTTAAGATTTCTGCTTGTCTGGTTCTACCCTCGTTTATAGCTGTGGCATACTGTTCATTTATACCTTCTAACTGAGTGGTGTAATCGTAAACTCCTTTATCTCTCAGTTCATTTAGTTCCGCTTCTATTCCTTGTTTCTCTTTTAATAAAGATTGATAACCTGCCACGGCATAATTATAGGCCTTAGCTGCCATGTCATTTCGCAGTCTGGCAGATACAGTATCTAAGTAAGCCACCACATCATTAGCTATGAGTGCTGCAGTATCTGGACTGTGGTCTAACACTTGAATAGAAATAGAGGTGTACTTGGTTAGTCTAGCAGAAATATTTTCCTCATACGTCTCTCCCATTATAGTTCTAGCCCCAGGTTCTCCTTGGTCTATATCATAATGATTCCAGAGGTCATATTTATCTATGATAGTTGACTTTATCTGCTCAGAGTTCAGCAACTGAAGCATCTGTTCGGCTACATCTTTATCTCCGAACTCTAGGATATCATCATTAATTACTTCCTCAGTAATCTGTGAACCCAGTGAAACCTGAGGCACTGCAAAGAACTCCACCGTACTCTTATATTTCTCCTGAATGGTAAAAGCAGCTATCACGGCAGCTATCCCAGCTAGTAAGCACATGATAATAATCGGCCATCTCCATTTATAGAAGAATACTAAAAGGTTAAAAGACTGGAAATATCCTGCATCTGTAGCTGTAGAATCTGATTTTTGAATGTCAGTCATGAGGTCAGAAATTTGGCGCAAAAGTAACACTAAGAGCGTAACCTTATCGCTAGTTTGAATTGGTCAGAAAGAATAACCGAATTGAATACAGAATATTGTAAAAGGACAGCTTAATTTATGGATAACATGAGTATTGGTTATAGTTCAGAAAATAACTTCTCATTGTATCATTGTACTAGAAAGTGAAAGTCTGTGTAAACATAAGAATGGTACGACCGGATGGCATGGATGGCATTGGCTGGTTTTCATACGAAATAGTCAAGCGCTGGATAGAGAATCACCCTGAGCATGAGTTCATACTTCTTACAGACAGAAGAGCTACCAAGGAGATGTTCTCTGGGAAAAATGTAGAAGTGAAAGTACTCCTGCCACCTGCGCGTAAACTGTTCTTAATTCACTGGTGGAATTCTGCTGCTAAACGTTATGTAAATCGCAAGTGGCCAGATATTTTCGTCTGTTTAGATGGTCAATTCTCAGATGGAATTAATGTTCCTGTTCTAAACGTTATTCATGATTTAAACTTTCATCATCATCCTGAGTGGCTTACTCCTAAGCTGGCTCATTTTTATAATTCCACTATTCCCAGCTGCGCAAAATCTGCCACTCGTTTAGCCACGGTGAGCGAATACAGTAAGCAGGACTTGGTGGAGACTTACGGTATTGCACCGCAAAAAATAGATGTGGTGTATAATGGTTTTAATGAAAGCCTACTAGCGGTGCAAAATGAACCTGTTTCAAATCCACCTTATTTCTTTTTTATAGGCATTCAAGTTCCTAGAAAAAATATAGAAGGATTAGTTAGAGCATTTTCAATATTCAAAGAGAAGTATGGAACGAATCATGTGCTCAAATTGGCCGGGCACCCATACTTGTGGAATGATGAAATGACCTCAGCATTGGAAGTAAGCAAATTTAAATCAGATATTCAACTTCTTGGCAGGAAGGAATTTGGGAGTATTCAGGATTTATACAGTGGTGCAGAGGCACTTTTGTACATTCCTCATTTTGAAGGATTCGGTATTCCTATTTTAGAAGGTTTTGCTGCTGGAGTGCCTGTTATCTGTAGTAATACTACTTCTTTACCTGAGGTGGCTGGAGATGCCACACTTTCATTCTCACCTAGAGATTATGAAGGAATAGCAGACGCCATGTTCAAAGTCAGTTCAGAAACCTCACTTAGAAACGAACTTATAGAAAAAGGAACAGTGAGGCTTAAGAAATTCGGATGGAAAAATACCTCAGAAGCGCTGTGGAATTCCTTGCTAAAAACCCTTGAAGATGCCTCTTAAGTTCTCGTATAAAAAAAGGGGAATAGAGGCTGGCTGTGATGAAGCGGGACGAGGATGTCTATCGGGCCCCGTGGTAGCAGCAGCAGTTATTTTGAAAAAAGGCTTTGCTCACGAATGGCTGAATGACTCTAAAAAACTCACCGAAAAGAAAAGAGAAATTCTCAGACCAATCATAGAAAAAGAAGCCAGAGCTTGGGGAGTAGGCATAGTCTCAGAAGCCGAAATAGATGAAATAAACATCCTAAACGCTTCATTTTTAGCTATGCACAGAGCTCTAGACCAGCTAAAAACTAGACCAAGTTTACTTCTTATAGATGGCAACAGATTTAACGCTTATAAGGATATTCCTCATGAATGCATGATTAAGGGAGATGGCCGATTCATGAGCATAGCGGCCGCCTCTATCCTAGCCAAAACACATCGTGACGAAATCATGCAAGATTTACATGAAGAATTTCCCATGTATGATTGGGATAAGAATAAAGGCTATCCTACTAAAACACATAGAGATGCCATTCTCAAATATGGGGATACAAAATATCACAGACAGAGTTTTACTTTGATTCCTCCTCAGTTGGAATTAAGATTTGAAAAGTAGAGAAGCAATATTTCTTGGAGTTGTTTTTTCAATGTATTCTATTGATGATGTTAACTAAATTGGTTATTTTACAGCATTCTACAAAACGATGAAAGCTATCCTATCATTAATCTGTTTGTTCATTTTCAATATAAGTTTAACTCAGTCCTCTGATCTTAGCCAGCCTGAACAAGAATCGAATTATAGTTCTATTGGAGACTATTACTTCGGGTGCTCCGATCCTGAAGCGTGTAACTATGCTCCAGATCAAATCTTTGAAGACATTGAACCATCCTATTGTTTCTACGATGGTGAATTTGGCTGTTATCAATATGAGGAAGACCATTGGTCTTATGTAGATAACATAGCCGATGATTGTGAATGTGTTGATGTAATAGTAGGATGCACTAACCCAAACGCTTTGAACTATAATCCAAATGCTAATGCTTGTGGCGTTTCGCCTATGAGTTCCTGTTGTTCTTGTATATGTGAATTTATTTATGGCTGCATGGATAGCAGTGCGTGTAATTTTAACATTAATGCTACTGCAGAGGATTATTCATGTTTCTATGTAGGAGGTAGTTGTTCAGATGGATCTTCAATTACACAGTTTGACTTCTATGACGAAAATTGCGAATGTGTAGGTTTTATATACGGATGCACAGATAGTATGGCTTGTAACTTCATTGAAGAAGCAGAAATTGATGATGAATCATGCCTCTATGCAGATGATGAGTGTGATGATGAATCTGACTTAACAATAAATGATAGTTATAATAGCGATTGTATTTGCGAAGGGCAGGTTTTTGGTTGCACTGATTCAAGTGCTTGTAACTTTAATCCAGAAGCTGTTGTGGATGATAACTCATGCGGATATCAATTTGGCTGCATGAACCCGAGTGCAGACAACTATTCTTCTGAAGCGCTTTGTAATGACTACTCTTGTGAGTTCACAATAATGTTAGGCGTATATCTTGATGCCAATTTCAATGGTTTATTTTCAACATCGGAAGCATTAATTCCATACCAGGAAATCGAGATCCCTGAGTTAGAATTAATTTTAAACACAGGAGAATCCGGAGAGATCGAAGTAACTCTATCTCATGAAATTTTAAGTATTACTCGTTTATCAAGCCCTGAATTTCCCAGCACAAATTCTACAAACCCTCACATATTTAATCCAGAAGAATATAGTGGAAATAACATTTGGTTTGCTGCTACTTATTCTGCTGATTCGGATATAAATGGACACCTTATCTCTTCTCAATCAGAGAATGTACAGCAGATTTTTGCAGCCGATTTAGATGGAGATGGATATAATGACGTGTTAACCGCGTCCACAAGTGAAGATAAAGTCGCATGGTATCCAAATGATGGAAATGGAAACTTCAGTTCACAATTCATCATAAGTAATTTCCAAAACAATCCTAGTTCAATAATAGCAGCCGATATAGATGGAGATAATGATAACGATATTATAGTCTCGAACTATAGCTCATCTGTAGGAAGGATAGAATGTTTTCTAAATGTCGGAAATGGAAACTTCAGTGAAGCAATCTTGATAGAAGAATTCCCATCAGAGCACATTTCAAAAGTAAATGCATCTGATTTAGACGGAGATGGAGATCTTGATATTGTGGCTGGATACGCTTATGATTACGGTTTCTTTTGGTTGGAAAATGATGGAAATGGAAATTTTGCAGAGGCAAGTATAATTTCGGATGAACAGTATCAAATAGCAGATATTGAAAGTGTAGATATCGATAATGATGGCGATATGGATTTAGTCGTGGCTAATGGAGGAGGGTATTCGCATATACGTTGGTTTGAAAATGATGGCAATGCTAGCTTCAGCACTGGCACTATTATCGGAAATATAAATGACGATATATCTAGTTGTGCTGTTAATGATTTTGATAATGATGGAGATATGGATATTGTTTACAGTTCTTCAGAACAGGAAGCAATTAAATGGTATCAAAATAATGGCAATGAAATCTTTGAAACATCTGCCACTCTCTATGAAGGTGATTCTAACTCAACTATTTCAAGAATTGAAGTCTCAGACGTTGATCTAGATGGTAAATATGACTTAATTTCCTCCTCCTATTCATTAGGAGAAATATCTTGGTATCAAAATTTAAGCCCTGGTGTCTTTAGCGATAAAATATTGGTTTCTGATCAATTGCAATGGAGCACGGCCTTGTTCATATCAGATTTGAATGGCGATGGAGCTTCGGATATACTTGGATCCAATAACCTAAGTCACAAATCCTATTGGTTTGAGAATTCATTGATTGCCGGATGCACAGACCCCAATGCATGTAATTTTGATGAATTCGCTTCTATTGATGACGAATCTTGCTCTAATGAACAGACTTGTCAAAACCCTTTGGCAGCAAATTATGATTCCAGTGTAAATTGTGATGAAGAGGAACCATGTGAATTCTTAGTGACCATTTCTGCAGAATTAGATGGAACTCTGATTCCTTCTCAACCATTCCATGTTATTGAAATCGATTCGGTTATTTATGCAAATGAATTCGGGTTAGCGGAAATAACTTTGCATCCTGGAGTTTTTTCAATTGAGGCTCTTGCACATCAAAATTTCGATGTAGCATCTTCAAACCCCAGAATTATAGAGCCACATCAAATTTTTGAAAATAACATTGAATTTGACTTCACTCCAATAGAATATGATGAATTTCAAATCATATCTAGCAATAATCTCATTTCTGACTTTGTTTTGGCTGATTTTGATAATGACAATGATAATGATGCTTTAATCAGGAGAAATTCGTTTAATGACGTTTATAGAATATACAACAATGATTCTGAAGGAAATTTCAGCGTTTCAGACTCTGGAATTTCTTATGATTCTTCGATGTCACAATTCACAGCAATTGACATGAATCAAGATGGATGGATAGATTTCATTGGTCTAGAAAATGGAGATATCGAAATTCATTTGAATAATGGTCAGGGGCAATTCATAGATTCACCCATTGAATTGGTAGGAAGTTATGGGGACTTCAGAATTCTAGACTTTGATAATGACGGAGATTTAGATATCCTAGCAGAAAGGGTAGGAATTAAGTTGCTTCAAAATGACGGTGACTTAAGCTTTACTTCATCCCAGTTAATAGAGGAAAATACCACAGCTAGTAATTTGACATTTGAAATTGAGGACTTGAATGATGATGGAATGATGGATATTGTAGTCAAAGATGATCCAAATTTTAGCGGGGCAAGTTATCCAGAATTTCTTGCCATATATTTTAATAGTAATGGTTCATATTTAGATCCAATTATGCTTTTGGAAGATGATGCGTACGGAGCGTTTGAACTTGTTGACTTCGATCAGGATGAAGATATTGACATTCTATATTCCGATTTTGTAACTGATCAGATTAGCTTGTACCAAAATCATAACGGAAACTTTGACACAATAGTAGCATTATGGAATGAAGTGATTGTTGCCGATTACTTAGAATGCTTAGACTTTGACAATGACGGTGACAACGATATCCTTTTCGACAACCATAGCGATAATGAGATTATTTTATTAAGTCAACTGGATGATGGTTCTTTTATCAAATCTGCATTTTTTATTGATAATAATGATACTTATGGAATTCCATTTAAAATTGCTGATCTTAATGGAGACAATCTAAAGGATATTGTTTTTATCGCATCAGATAATCCAAATAACAACAACACCTCAACACACATTACTTATGTCATCAAGAAGATCATTCCT
>CAZTVP010000020.1:0-1539 GCA_964616995.1 uncultured Comamonadaceae bacterium | reverse complement strand
GAATCACTCATAGAATCTGCTGATGAATGTTGTTATTCTGAAGATTGTGGGTGTCACAACCCCTCTGCTATCAATTATAATCCAACCAATACCTGTTCAAATGATCTCATTTGTGAATTTCAGTTGTCAGGTTTTGTTTTCTTTGATATAAATCAAAATGGAAATTGGGATAATAATGAACCTAAATTGTCAAATCAAGAAGTCCAGATAGAAGAGCTTAATGAAAACTTCATAAGTGACCAAAATGGAAATTTTAATTTTGTACTTCCAAACGGTCATTTTGGAGTTACACTAATGAATTCTCCATTCTTTCCAGCAAACACAACCGATCAGACCATATCTGTCTACACTCCTGCAGATAGCTTTCAAGAACTTAGGTTTGGAGTTTATCCATCCAGTTTTGCGGGGAACATTATTACCGATCAACTAGATGCTTCACTCGCTGAAACCAGTGATCTTGACAATGACGGAGATTTAGATGTAGTGCTTTATTCTTCTGCGGTAAATCAACTGGTCTGGTATGAAAATGATGGCGCAGGACAGTTTGGTGAAGGCTCTTTACTATTAATAGAAGATAATATCGAATATTTTGATTTGATAGATTTAGATGGAAATGGAAATTCTGACATTATTCTTCTGAACAAAATTGACGGGGTAGTTTCTTGGTTAAGTAACACGGGAGGAGGATTTGAAAATATCACTATCCCTATTCATGAAGCCCCAAACCTAAGTGGGCTAAATTCAGCTGATTTTGATGGTGATGGAGATATAGACGTTGCCTTATGCAGTGAAATTAGTAGTGAAGGTCTTAAGATTTATTGGAACGATGGTTCAGGTCAATTTAATTCTAATTCAGAACTCGAAAACAACTATCCGATAAATTTGATAGAATCCAAAGACATTGACCAAGATGGTGATTTAGATATTATGGCCATTAAATGGGATCACTATGTGGTTTGGTTCCAAAATACGGGAAATGGTGAATTTTTGGATGAAATAGAAATCTCTCAAGTCAGTTCTTCAACTCACCTCGAATACATGATAATTGAAGATTTTAATTCGGATTCATTTATGGATATAGTAACATCCGACACAGTTAACCGGATATATATAAGCATAAATGATAACGGAGAAGGCTTCAACACCTTTGACATCAATCCTATTGGATACCGAACAGGTTTGGAACTCATAGACTTTGAATTAGATGGTGACTATGATATTATAGTTGCAAGTGAAGTAAATAATGATGACGGGATTTACGTCTTAAAAAATGATGGGAATGCTAATTTTGTTCCTGAATTAGTCTTTGAGGAAAACTCTTATATATGCAAAGCAGCTGACCTAGATGGTGACGGAGATGATGATATTATAGCTTCTTTAAATGATATATGGTATTCTACATCTCTTTGGTTAGAGAATTCAGCTATAAGCGCGTGCGCGGATGAAACTGCTTGTAATTATGATGATCAATCTACTTCAAATTCTTTATGCTGTTATGAAGATTGTGGCTGTAAGCACCCTTTTGCCGAAAATTATGCG
>CAZTVP010000019.1:0-12901 GCA_964616995.1 uncultured Comamonadaceae bacterium | reverse complement strand
AAAAGTATTTTCATGCTTTCAAAGATACCACATTGTTATCGTTAAGGCCTTAATCCATTACATTCGTGGCGTAGAGATGAGGAAAAGAATTAGAATTTTAGGTTTAGTAACCATTTTAGGAATGCCACTCTTGGCATTTATTTTAAGTTGGATATTTAATCTAGATTTTAACTTGAATGAGTGGTTCTTACCAGAAAATTTTGCTTCTCAATTAGGCATTGGATCCGCATATGGCTTGTCCGTGGGCGTTATAGCCCTCTGGATATCTAATCGCCCATTCATGGAGTCCGTGCGCACTCGTTATCATGCTCTTCTCTCTAATCTTAATCTCAGTTGGTTTGATGTTTTTCTCTTATCCATTTGTGCGGGAGTTGGAGAAGAGATTCTATTCAGGTTCGCGGTGCAAAGTCTCTTAGGAATCTGGATAGCTGCTATTATCTTCGTGGCTATTCATGGCTATTTGAACCCAAAGGACTGGCGCATTTCCGTTTATGGAATCTTTATGGTACTGACAAGTGCTGGATTTGGATATCTCACCGATTTTTATGGATTGCTCTCAGCCATGGTAGCACATACTATGGTAGATATCTATCTGCTAGCGCAAATCAAAAAAGAAGATAAAACAAGTACTTTTACCGCTTCTGAAAATGATATCAGTTAAGAACATAAAAAAGTCCTACGGGGACCTTCAGGTACTAAAAGGGGTAGATGTACAAGTAAAAAGAGGAGAGGTAGTTTCTATAGTAGGAGCTTCTGGTGCAGGAAAGACCACATTACTGCAGATCATGGGTACACTGGATTCTCCGGATCATGGAGAGCTATGGTTTGAAGACCAAAACATTTCTAATTTTTCATCCAAAGCCTTAGCCAAGTTTAGAAACGAGCACATAGGATTCATTTTTCAGTTTCATCAGCTTTTACCCGAGTTTACTGCTCTAGAAAATGTTTGTATGCCGGCCTTGATTGGAGGAGGAACACAATCTCAGTTTGAAGCCAAAGCCTTAGAACTATTAGATACTTTAGGTGTAAAAGAGAGAGCTCACCATAAACCATCAGAAATGTCTGGAGGTGAACAGCAGCGTGTAGCTGTAGCTAGAAGCTTAATCAACTCTCCAGATGTGATCTTTGCAGATGAGCCGAGTGGGAATTTGGATTCTAAAAATGCCACAGAACTTCATGACTTGTTCTTCAGACTAAGAGATGAATTAGGGCAAACATTCGTCATAGTCACGCATAACTTAGAGCTAGCCAAGCAAGCGGATAGAATGCTCACTATGGCAGATGGAAAAATGACAGAATAATCCGTACATTTGAGTATGGTGCTTTTTCTCAGAAGTATATTCTTGCTTGTTTCATGCTCCATGTTCACAGCCGTCTTAAGCCAAAGCGGTTATTACAAATTCACCGAAAATAAAGGTCAGTTTCCTGAACAAGTACTGTTTTCTACAGAGATAGAAAATGGAATTATTTTCTTTGAAAAAGATCGGTTCACTTACAACCTAAGAAACAGTGAAGACTTAGCTAGGGTGAATAACTATCATGGGCTACCTTCAAATGGGGATGAAGATTGGAATGTACGCGGGCACGCCTATCAGGTTGTATTTAAGAATAGTCAGACAGATGAAATCATAGGTGAAAAGAGTTTAAAAGGAACTACCAATTATTTCTTGACCAAAAATCAGAGCACTTGGGCATCAGGCTGTAAATCCTTCAAGAAAATCATTTACCAAAACTTATATCCAGGAGTTGACTTACATGTGTTTGCCAATGATTTCATCTTAAAATTTGAATATCATTTGGCTGCTGGAGTAAACCCAGTTGTAATCCAACAAGTGTACGAAGGAATAGAACAGCTAAAAATCAAGGACAAGAAAATCCAACTAAAGACAAACGCTGGACTGATAACCGAAAACGCACCCATTTCATATCAAAAGGTTGATGGGTTCAATGAAATGGTTCCTTCCGAATACGAGAAGTCTAAAAATGTCATCTCATATAAATTTCCAGATGGAATAGACCTTTCTAAACCGCTAGTCATAGATCCAGAGCTAGTATTCAGCACCTATTCAGGATCGTTCTCTAATAATTTTGGTTACACCGCTACATTCGATAATGATGGATTTCTTTACGCGGGTAGTTCAGCATTTGGAAATGACTATCCCACTACTTTAGGAAGTTATGACGAGGTGTTTAACCTAGGAACTGTAGATATGGCACTTTCTAAGCTAGATACCACAGGAACATTTTTAGTTTGGTCCACCTATCTAGGAGGAGATAATGAAGATTTGCCTCACAGTATTATGGTAAATGAAAACGATGAGCTTTATGTCTTAGGCACAAGCGGTTCGTCTAATTATCCTACCACCACAGGTGCTATAAGTTCTGATTTTAGTGGAGGAGTTCCTCAGAATTTCGGAAATGGATTAGGAGTGAATTATGATCAGGGAAGTGACATAGTCATCAGCCGACTAAGTGCTGATGGTACCCAGCTTTTGAGCAGCACTTATATAGGAGGTTCTCATAATGACGGCTTAAATTATGGATCAGACCTTAAATACAATTATGCGGATGAAATAAGAGGTGAAATTCAGTTAGATGAGTTCGGAAATGTATTTGTGGTTTCTAGTACCTATTCAGATGATTTTCCAGTGAGTAATAATGCGTTCCAGCAGACCAATGGTGGAGAACAAGATGCCGTAGCTTTCATGCTCAGTCCAGATTTAACTAACTTGGAGTGGAGTACTTATGTAGGAGGTTCGGCAAGTGATGCTGGTTATTCTCTAACCTTTGATTCCCAGGGAGATGTTATTATCTGCGGTGGAACACTATCATCTGATTTGGCAGTTACTACAAACGCTTTTCAAGGAGCTTATGGCGGAGCAGGAGATGGGTTTATTTGTAGTCTCACCAGTGGAGGAAGTGCCTCAGACTATTTAAGCTTCTATGGAACAGATAGCTATGATCAAGTTTACTTCACAGAAACCGATAGTGAAGACAAGCTTTACGTTTTCGGTCAAACGGAGCACACTGATTCTGATTTTATAATTAACGCAGCTTACAGTACAGTCGGAGGGGGACAAATAGTGAGCAAGTTTGACGAAACCTTCGGTAATTTAGAGTGGAGTACGGCATTCGGAACGGGAGAGGGAGAACCTAATATTTCACCTACCGCTTTTTTAGTGGATGTGTGTGATAGAATTTACCTCAGTGGATGGGGTGGAAATACGGGAGGAGGAGATTTGAGTACCATAGGTATGGATGTAACAGCGGATGCGTTTAAGAGCGTTTCCTCTACTGGAGATTTCTATTTAATGGTTTTATTAGATGATGCCAGTGATATTTTTTATGGTTCATTTTATGGAGGTGACCAAAGTAACGAGCATGTAGATGGAGGTACAAGTAGGTTTAGTAGAAAAGGCCAAATCTACCAAGCAGTATGCGCTGGATGTGGTTCTAATGATGATTTCCCTATAGAACCAATTACCACAGCTCTCTCACCTCAAAACAATAGCTCTTGTAACCTAGGAATGTTCAAGTTCGATTTTCAGATTCCTACCACGATTGCCGATTTTAATGTCCCAGATCAAATCTGTGCTAATCAACCTTTTACTATTAACAACCAAAGTATTTTTAGTCAAAACTTTACCTGGAATTTCGGAGATGGTTCGCCAGTTCAGAACACTCCTAATCCCACTCATCAGTATGAAGAACCCGGAGTTTATGAAATAACATTAAGCGTTAGCAGCCTAGAAACTTGTAATGGAACAGACCAGATTTCTAGAACTGTAGTCATAGATGAAAATGAAGTAAATACGGAGGCAGAAGTAAGTATTTGCGCTGGACAAGCGGTGCAAATAGGCCCAACGGAGACAAATGAAGATTTTACATATACATGGACACCAGATGTAAATCTTTCAAGCACAGAAATAGCCAATCCAGTAGCAAGTCCTTTAGAAACTACAGAATACATTCTTTCTGTAGAAAGAGGAGCCTGTATAGATACACTTTTCCAAACTGTAGAAGTAGAGATTTTGGATTATCAAGTAACAGATGATCAGCTGTTATGTGAAAACGGAACAGTAGATTTAAATGTTCAGACCACCCAAGAAATTACCGTCACTTGGAGTAATGACCCCGATTTTTCTAATGTAATTAATGATTCTCCTACGGATTTAGATATAGCTCCGTTAATCACTGAGACAAGCACGTATTACGTTCAAGTTACAGGAGAGAATTGCACCGCAGAAGAAGAAGTAGAGATCACTGTTTTTAATGAATTTGTAGAGCTAGAAGGAAATGTGAGTATATGTGCTGGAGATACGGTAGAAGTAAATACGACTCAGGATTTCCCTAATACCACTTATCAGTGGGAACCCGCAGAAGCGATAGTTTCTGGACAAGGAACCTCAAGTGTCCAGGTGGCAGCAGATACAGAAACGGTGGTTTCGGTTTTAGCTACTTCTGGTATTTGCACCGCGGAGGATGAAATAACGGTTTCAGTCATTAATGATTTCGGGACTGGTATAGAGGCTACTGCTACTCCACCCACTATTATTTCTGGTGGAGAGAGTCAGTTGAATGTAAATATTCCAGATGTTTCATACACTTGGACTCCAAGTCAAAGCTTGAATAATTCGGCTATACAAAGCCCGTTAGCTACTCCTGATGAGACCACTATTTATACCGTAACAGCGGGAATAGGAGACTGTTCTCAGACCACTAACGTGAGAGTTACAGTGGTAGATTTTGTGTGTGGGCCACCGCTCATTTTTGTGCCTAATGTGTTCAGCCCTAATGCGGATGACACGAATGATAAACTATTTGTCTATGGCCAGAATTTGACCGATATCAACTTTGCCATCTTTAATCGCTGGGGGCAGAAAGTGTTCGAAACCTTTGATCAGAGCGTAGGTTGGGATGGAACTTTTGAGGGAAAAGAGGTTTCTCCAGCAGTATTCGATTATTATTTAGAAGCCAAATGCGCTGGTGGTGAAGACTATTTTGAAAAAGGAAATATTACACTCGTTAGGTGAACGGCTTAGTCTCACATATCACCTGCTGTATAGTAGTTTTCTGCGGTGCAATATCAGTCACAGCCCAAGACATTCATTTCAGTCAGTTTTTTAATGTAGCAGGAAATTATAACCCTGCAGACGCAGGAAACTTCGATGGAGATTATAGAGTAGGTACCGTTTACAGAAGCCAGTGGAGAACAGTTACCGTGCCTTTTACCACTTATGGAATCACAGCAGATGCCAATAAACTTATTCCTAAACAACCCATAGGAACAGGAATAGCGCTGTTCAGAGACCAAGCAGGTGATGGTAAGTTCACTACCACACAGCTGAACCTTTCTGGTAGTTATGCACTTCCTTTTCTAACAGATAGTACACAGAAATTCACTGTTGGACTTCAGCTAGGAATTACAAATAAGTCCATAGACTTCGATGCATTTCAGTGGGGCAGTCAGTTTGATGGTGTACAGTACAATCCTAACTTAGGTTCTAACGAGTTTTTCAATGACCCTAGAAATACAGTGTTTGATCTCCATGCGGGAGTATTGTACAGGAAAAAGTTCAATGAGAAAGTGAGTTGGGCTTCTGGCTTGTCCGTTTTTAATATCTCTTACCAAAATCAAAGTTTTTCCGAAGAGAAGGTGCCTCTATATGCTAGAACCAATTTTCAAAACGTGGTAGAATATCAGTACAATGACAAGCTGAACATCATGCCCGCCATGAATCTTTCTTTACAAGGGACTTTTAATGAGTTTATCATAGGAAGTGCCGCTAGATATGACCTCACTCAGCCCAAAGGTGTGAGACAGCAAGTAGGAGCAGGAATTTTTTACAGAAGTGGAGATGCGGGTTATCTCTATTTTGATTTTACCTACGACCAGTGGAGAGCAGGTGTAAGCTATGATTTTAACTTTTCAGATTTAAGAATAGCTAGTAATGGGAGAGGAGGATTAGAACTTACGCTAGTGTATATCTTCAAAAAATTCCGACCAAGAATCATAGGAGGAAGGGTTTGTCCTGATTTTATTTAACTCCAGCACATAATTTGGGTTTTACTTAAGGTTAGTTCCTAGCTATCCTCGTTTTTTGTTACCAATTCCTCTTATTAAAACTTAGTTTTGTACCGCATGAATCATAAAGAAGATAAACTGGTTTGGGTAGGTTATCTGGTACTATTAGTTTATAACGCTATAGCACTTACTGGCGTCTTCGAAAAGCCTATTTCCGAGGCGTTTCATAAATTTTACTTGGATAATTTAGGAACACTCAGTTTACTAGAATTCTTCATAGTAGCTGCACTTTTCGTAAATATGATTCTGAACTACGATAAGTTCAAAGGTCAAAAAGGAGTGATTCACCTAGCGCTCACTGCTATATGCTTGATATGCTTTTTTATCAAGCTGGTTTTCTTTTTTATGGGTGTCTTTAAACAGGTTTAACCTGAACTTAATTCAAGGTGCCGATTATTTTACCCGATGCATTTTCATGCTTTTCACCATCCAGTTTGGAAGAGGTTTTAGAGGATTTCTTTTTTTCAGATTGATGAATAATCCTAGCTTTTTTAGTACAGGAACTTTATGCGTTTCTACAAATTCTATCAACGTACCGTCTGGGTCTTCTATGTATGAAAAATGACCTGCAGCATCTCCCATGTCAAAGCTATTACTACTATCCACAGTAAAAGGACTGCCTTTGGCGGCACATTCTTCCCTGAGTAAGTCCATACCTGTGATATCGAAGCATTGGTGGATGTACCCTAGGTCTCCCCACATTCTGTTTTCATAAATTTTATAAGGAGTGCGTTCTGTAGCTTGAATAAGTTCTACATGTGTAGGGCCAAGCAGCTTACTGAATCCTCCAGCCTTTCTGTTTGGGTTATGTTTTAGTAAGGCACGCTTAAACTTTTCGGAACCGTTCGGAAGACCATTGAAATCAGAGAATACTTCTTCTTTTTCAAAAGCTACTACATCATATCCTAAGATTTCTCTGTAAAATGTAATGGACTTTTGAATATCTGAAACTCCTGTTACCGTTCCAAGCACTCCTCCACATAGATTATTCTCTGGCGAGAACGTGTATTTATCTTCATAGATTTCTACCAAATTTCCTTCAGGGTCTTGGAAGTAAAAGTGAGGGGCACCTTCTGGAGAATCACTGACCTCAGTAATGAATTTCACAGAATTGCTTAAAGCTTTATGAAGTTCAGCCACTTTGTGTGACCTGATTTTCATGATGTTAATTCCTAAGTCTCCGAGTTGTAGTGGCTTCTCAGGTGCAGTAGGAGTTCTGCCCACATACTGCCAAATTTCTAAACCTCCGCCACCTCTAAGATTCATAGATAGAATGGCATGACGCTGCCTAGGCTTTCCATTCGTGTAAGGGAGCATAAGTTCAGCAGTAGCCACATCTTCAAAAACTTTAATGTCAAAACCTAAGTTTTTTCGGTACCAATCGAATGTTCTTTGTGCATTAGTAGTACCTATGCCTATCTGTTGAATTCCGTTAATGACCTTCCTATCCATTTCTTTATTTAGGACTGATTTTTTTAGCTAGAAATCTGAAAAGAGGAGGACAGTACCTGCTGATGTAAAGCAGCACTATTTCTCCCGAGCCGATAAATATATTCTTTTTCTTCTTGGCTGATTTCTTCAAAATTATGGCAGCGGCTTTCTCAGCTGAAATTCCTTTGGCTTGTCCTTCATCCATTTCTCCATGTTTTGCACCGCTACCAGTAAGAGCATTCATAGAAATATTAGTAGTAATCCTACCAGGGCTCACTATGGAACAGCTCGGAGAATCTGGCTCTAGCTGCATGGACTCGAAATAACCCTTAAGCGCGTGTTTAGAGGCCGCATAAGAGGAGCGAAGAGGGAAACCGTATTCTCCCACCACGGAGCTAATTACGGTGATATGGTTAAAGGCAGACTTCTGAAGCAGAGGCATACAGAGCGTAGTCCACTCTACGGTTCCCATAAAGTTGACCTGCATAATTCGCTCTACTACACTATAATCCGTATGAACAGCATGACCACGCTGAGAGATTCCACCATTATTGATAAGGAAATCTATGTAGCTGACTTGTCCAGCTATTTCGTCCTTAGCCTTCTGAAGCGAATCAGAATCCGCCAAGTCCAAATAAACCACTTGGATTTCAGCAGGTTTACCAGAGTGATTGTATTTAATTTCTTCTAACTTGTCAGTACTTCTGGCACATAAAAACAAGGTGCAGTCAGTTTGTACAAGATGCTCGACTAGAGCTTGCCCTATTCCAGAACTGGCGCCTGTAATTACTATGTTCATTCCACTGAACTGACGCATTAAGCAGGCAATTGGAGGTAGATGTAAACACAATAAATACCAAAGAGAATTACACCACTAAGCAGGCTGAGTTTCTTTCTGAATACCATTAGAGGGAAGAGAATAAATGCCACTCCCAGCATCCAGAAGATGTCCTTATCCATAATCTTAGGGTCTATTACTAGCGGCTGAATAGCTGATGTGGCGCCCAGTACGGCTCCTATGTTAAAGATATTAGAACCTACTAAATTCCCCAGAGCTATGTCTGTTTCTTTTCGGTAAGCGGCTATCACACTGGCTGCCAACTCAGGCGCACTTGTACCGAATGCCACTATGGTAACACCTATAACCGACTCGCTCAGGTTAAAACTTCTACCTATTTCTATGGCTCCATTTAAGAACCACTCAGAACCCAAGTATAATGCTACCATTCCTCCTAATAAGAAGAGAATCAACTTCATGACTCCTTCTCTCTCGGCATCAGTATCTATTTCTATATCTATATTTTGGTCTATTGTACCTTTTTTTCCGCGTTGCAATAAGGCATAGATATAAACCACCAACCCAACTAATAACAAACCACCTTCTAGTCTGCTGATTTCATTATCAAGCCCAAAAATGAAAACCATGGCTGAAAAGAATGCCATTACAGGCCAATCGATTCTCAGTACTTTTCTATCTACTGCTATGGGAAATACAATAGCTGTTACGGCTAGGACTAAACCGAGATTGGCTATGTTAGAACCTACCACATTTCCCATGGCTATGTCTGGATTTCCGTACAGAGCAGATTTTATACTGACGATAAGCTCAGGAGCACTAGTCCCCAGTGAAACTACAGTCAGCCCTACTACCATGGGTTCCATATTGAGTTTAAGCGCTATTCCAGATGCGCCTTTTACCAGAAGGTCACCTCCAAATACTAAAACCGCTAATCCTATGACAAGTAAAATGTAATCCATAGCGTTTTAGGTTTTAGGTGTGTTTTCATCTCCTTTGCGTGCTTCACCTTGCGCTAGGTCTGAAGCACTAGCACCGGTAGATGTAACCGAGTTAGGCGGAGTTAATGGATTCATAGCTGGAGGAGCAGCTGGTGGTGTTTTTGGCTTTTCCTCTTTTTTATCCTCTAATGATTTATTCAGTGTGTCTTGAGCTTTTTTAGCTTGTTTCTCTGCTAGTTGAGCTGCTTTTTCCACTTCGTTTCTTACATCTTTAGCGCTGTCTGTAATTTCCTTAGCGCTGCTCATGATTTCTCTTTGGATATCATCTCTTGCAGACCTAAACTGATAAATAGCTTTTCCCATAGTTTTAGCCAAACTAGGAATCCCCTTAGCTCCGAAGAGAATCAGGTAAATGAGAAAAATAAGTATGATTTCAGTAGCACTCATAAGCTAAGGCAAATGTATGGAGGACTAGGAATTAATCTTAGTCTTAGAAATTAAAGTTTTAAATAGGGGTTGAGTTGTGGGGGCTTGTTGGTTTGGATGAAATTTTAGCGTGAATGAAATGCTTAGTTAAAGTCTTATTCTAACTTGCATATCATAAGAAATTCAGATTGACTGAGACAAACCATGACTAGAACCATATTTATTCTAATTTTTGCTTGGAGATTTTTGGTAGGCTGCAATTCACCTTCAGAGTATTCCTACATGTCAGGTAAATGGGCACTTATTGAAGTTGATTTATCAAATGATAGTATTCAGACATCATTAAATGAGCGGTTAAGTTTAGGTCGAGCTACAACTTTCTTTCCAGACGGAAGCCTGCACTTGAAAATGTCCCATCATGTTACCATAACAGGTGAATATAAATTCAATGAGAGTATGGACAGAATAATTATTTCTGACCTTAAAGAAAATTGTCTCAATGGAAAATATGAGTTTAAAATTATTGTGAGGTCAGAAAATTACTTGGCGAGGACAGAAAACCTCTATCTGAGAAATGGCGAAAATTATTTGAGTTTCCAGAGGGTCGATAACCGAGAGTTACACGAAAGTATAGTTGAAACGCTTAAAATTAAACGTTAAATGCCAGCTCTATTTGCGCTAGAGTTTACAGAATGAATGAAAGATTGAAAAAAATAATGAACGACCATAAGTGTAAGATTAAAATGCAGGACATAAGTAAATTTTTAACGGATATTTTTGGTGATTCACCAATTAAGATTAAGAAAATTTCTGAGTTTGAAAAAGACTATTCAAATCTGCCATTTGGAACTTATAACACTCTTTTAAATTCTTTTCACACGATGCCTTCTAAAATATTTGATATAATCGACAATAGTGATAAAACCTATGAGGATATCAAAGGTTTAATCGACAATTCAATTCAAACGGATAAAATTTGGTTGTATCATCCAAGTTCAGAGCCAGATATGGAATCTCTTTTCGTTAACATTAAAAAGAAAGTCTTTATTGAAAATTTAATTGGTTATGACAACTCAAGGGAGGAGTTTTTTAATCATCTATTGATTAATGAGACATTTAGTAGATTCTTGTTTTACTTATCCAATAAGAGCCAAACACAGGTATACGTTTATTTAGGAGAGCTTATAGAGAACAAGTTTGTTCGAATAATATATTAGAGTAAAATGCAGCTAGCGCGGACTTGCAGTCCGTGCTTCTCAAACCCTCGTTGCCGCCAGTTTGTAACTGGTGGCTGGGATAAGTCAAGTTTATTCATGAAGATTTGCTTTTTGAAGGTATTCATGAGCTTCGCTGGGTTGCAACTTGACACATAGAATCAAGCCAAGGAATCTGGATTAAAGGGCTTACTTAAAATTTCTAGTTTCAAAACTCTGAAAGTAAAGAAAGTCTAATTAGAATTCAAAAATGTTAAGTCATAGACTTAACCTATCTTGACCACCAGTTACAAACTGGCGATAACTATGGAACTTATTTAATAGAATATTCCTCAAACCCCAGTCCTCCCTCTAATCCGAGCCCAATTCTTCGTTCTTCTTTTCTTTCCACACTTCATTCTGGTCAAATCACCTCTAGCGGCTTTGAATTTTTTAGCGTTCGCTTTAGCACGCTTGGCGTTCTGTCGTTGATGAGCTTTGTAATTGAATCCTTTTTGGCTGGCTCGTTGGCCAAGTGCATCTGTAGAATAGCCAAGAGAAAGTAATATAGATAGTAAAATGATGAGGAAGTTTTTCATGCTTGACCTTTTAGATGATTTTCAAATTGTTCTCTTGAGATAGCCATTTTCTAAATTCAGAGAAAGACCAACTACTATTATTAAAACAGAGGCAATTCGGAACTTATTGTAAAAGCGCAGTTTGGCTGACTGGATGTTATGCTAAAAACAAATGCTGTATCTTGGCATCCAACAATTGAAATCTGAAAAAATGAAACGAATTCTCCTATTAGGACTTACTATGGTTATGATGTTAGGTGTTACAGAACATTGCACCGCGCAGGATAAAAAGAAAAGAAAGAAGAAAAAAGGAAAGACTGAACAACCAAAGCCAAAGGAGAAAAGCGAAATCAAATCCATAAAAGAGCTGACTAAGAAGTGCTCAAAGCAGGAAGGTCTGTTCACCATGTACACAGATTCTGCTTCGGGTAAGAATTATATGCAAATCAGTCAGGAACAACTTGGGAAAGAGTTCATTTACTTCAGCTACATAGAGAATGGAGTTATAGATGTTGGGGCGTTTAGAGGGAATTACAGGAGCTCTAAAATCTTCAAGATCCAGAAGCATTATGACCACATAGAATTCGAGCTTCCTAACACGAAATACTACTTTGACGAGGATAATGCCATAGCTAAGGCTAGTGAGGCTAACATAAATACGCCTGTGGTAGTAAGTGTAAAATTAGCTGCGCAAAACAAGGAAAAAGATACATTCCTCATACCTGCAGATGAAGTGTTCATGCAGGAAACGTTCTCTCGTTTTAAACCGATTTATCCTCCTGGATACAAGGGGTTTAAGTTGGGCAAGTTGAACAAAGACAAAAGCAAAACCTTAGCCATCAACAACTATCCAGAAAATACTGACGTGAGAGTGAAACTGGCATTTGACGGGCAGGGAATGAACACCTTCGGTTCGCCTACGCTTACGGATGGTAGGTTTGTAAACATTACCTATCACCACAGTTTAATAGCAGTACCAGAAAATGATTTTCAGCCCAGAAGAGATGATGCTCGAGTAGGATATTTTATGACTCAAGTCACAGATATGACCTCTGCTGAAACTACGCCTTACAGAGATATGATTCACCGATGGGATTTAAGAAAGAAAGACCCTTCCGCAGCTGTTTCTGAAGTGGTAGAGCCTATCACATGGTGGATAGAAAACACCACACCTGAAGACTTGAGACCTATTATAAAAGAAGGAGTAGAGTCATGGAACATAGCCTTCGAGAAAATAGGATACAAAAATGCCGTAGTAGTAAAAATCCAACCTGACGATGCCGAATGGGATGCTGGAGACATTAGATACAACGTATTGAGATGGACAAGTTCTCCATTTCCACCATTTGGAGGTTATGGGCCAAGCTTCGTGAATCCTAGAACTGGACAAATCCTAGGAGCAGATGTGATGCTGGAATACATCTACGTGCTTGGAAGACTAAGACAAGCTG